>CALPZT020000001.1 GCA_943328365.2 Bifidobacterium breve
AAGAAGGCGACTGCCCGCTAGTCAGGCTTGATGGACGAAGGGGCCCTCGATCATCTGATCGGGGGTCCCTTCGTCATTGACGAACATTGTGACTGTGCCGTCATGCGTCGGTCGAGTACGGCGTGCGGTACCGTCCGCGAATGCGAGCGCCCCTCATTCGGTATCCGATCGTTCAGCACGCATTCGTCGTCGCCGATCTCGATGACGCCATTCGCCACTGGATCGAGGTGATGGGTGCCGGTCCGTTCTTCGTGAGCAGGAACCACGTGGGTCGCGATCTCACCTACCGGGGCGAGCCGAGCCAGACGCCTGTCCATTACGCCTTCGGGCAGTCCGGCCCCACCCAGGTGCAACTCATTGCCCAGGATGACCCGGGGCCGTCCATCTATCGCGATATGTTCCCGGCCGGAGAGTCGGGCCTGCACCATGTCGCCTGCCTCGTGCCCGCGCAGGAGATGCCGGCTGAAGTGGCTCGATTCGAGGCGGCAGGGTTTTCGGTGGCGTGCTCGCTCACCTCGTACGTCCCGGTTGCATACTTCGACTGCCGTGAGGCCCTCGGCTGCTTCGTCGAGCTGCACGGGCTCAATGACGAGGTTGCGGGCATCTTCGAGACCTTCCGCGTGGCCCACGAGGATTGGGACGGTGTGACAGATCCGGTGCGGGTCCGATCGAAGTCATCGTCACGATAGAAGTCATCGTCACGATAGAAGTCATCGTCACGACGAAGTCCTCGTCACGAAGAAGTCCTCGTCACGAGAATCGAGCAGCCTGAGCGTTGCGGATCTCAGTAGCGAGACTTCTCCACCAGAAACTATTCATCCCGCGGAGGAGCCAGTCATGCCGGAGCATCAATCCATCCCGGGATTGCCCGAGAGCGGGCAGCGAAAGGTGGCTATCGTCACGGGGGCTGCGACCGGCATCGGGCGCGCGGCGAGTGAGTTGTTCGCGAAACGCGGCTACCACGTTGTCGCCGTCGACCTGTCAGCGGACGCACTCGTATGGACGAGCGAAAACGATGCCATTCGCCCACTCGTCGGCGACGTGAGCGATGACGAGCTGGGCCGGCGCATGGTGGCGACGGCTCTCGATGAATTCGGCGGACTCGACACGGTGGTGCTCAATGCGGGGATTGCCCGGCGAACTGACTGGGAGTCGGATGAGGCCATGGAGACCTTCGACCGCATCATGGCCGTGAATGTGAGAGGCGTCGTCTCCGGGATTCGGCACGCGGCTCCAGCCATGGCCGCGCGCGGAGGCGGCGCGATCGTGGCGGTGGCGTCGACTTCAGGGGTCGGGGGCGATCCGGAACGCTGGGCCTACAACGCATCGAAGGCCGCGGTCATCAACCTCGTCAAGGCTGCTGCGCTCGACTTCGGCGCCCAAGGCGTCCGGGTGAACGCTGCTGCCCCCGGCCCGACGCTCACCTCGATCCTTCAGGGAGGATCGGCATCGCAGGAGCACCTCGAGGCCCTGCGTCGACCGATCCCGCTCCAGCGCATGGCCCGCCCGGATGAGCAGGCAGAGGTCATCTGGTTCCTTGGAACTCCGGCGTCGAGTTTCGTGACGGGGGCGACGGTGATGTGCGACGGAGGCATCACCGCGAATGCCGGCATCTTCCTGCCGCAGTCCGTACCACTGTCAGACGTGCACCACTAATGAAAGGTTCACCACATGCGCGTTGATCCCGAAGAGCTTGCCGACCGTGAGGCTATCCGTGAGGTGGCCTACCGGTATGCCCGCGGCGTTGACCGTCTCGATGCCGAGATCATGCGGTCGGCCTACTGGCCAGAGGCAACCGATGATCATGGCCGATTCTCGGGCAATGGCTGGGAGTTCGTCGACCGGGTGATGGCGACCCACGGTCGCTGGCGAGCGACGATGCACTGCAACATGAATCACAGCATTGAGTTCGACGCCGGCGCACTGACGGCCCGGGGTGAAATCTCGAATCTCACCTACCTGCTGCCAGATGACGACGGCCCGTGGTCGCTCTGGATCGGCCGCTACCTCGACCGCTACGAGAAGCGCGGCGATCACTGGCGCATCATCCACCGGGTGTGCGTCCATGAGGGCACCACGACGCTGCCGAGTGCTCCGATGGCCATGGACCCGTCGGTTTTCAGGCAGGGATCATTCGACAGGCCCGCTCAAGGGCGCGTGCTCGGACCCTGAATCAGCGTGCGCCGCCGCGAGCCCGGCTGCGCGGCCGAACACGATGATCGGCCCAAGAGTGCCACCCGCTCCGCCGTAGGCGAGGGCAGTGGGAGCCGCGGCCGCATTGCCGGCTGCGAAGAGGCCTGGAATCGGGGTGCCCGAGGTATCGAGGACGCGACCGTGCGCGTCAGTGCGCGGACCGCCGCTCGTGCCGAGGGTGCCCGCATGCACTTCGACGGCGAAGAACGGCGCCTCGTCGATGCGACCGAGCGTCGATGCGAGTTCGCCGCGATGCCTTCCGTCGCCGCTCCATCGGTCATAGGCGCTTCGGCCCCGGCCGAAGTGGGCATCATCGCCCGCGTCGACGAAGGCGTTCCACCTGTTCACGGTCTCGGTGAGGTTCGTAGCGTCGATCCCGAGCTCGCCGGCGAGGTCGGCGAGGGTGTCGGCTCGGGCGATCCACGGGGCAATCGGAGCGCCGGCTGGGGTGCCGAATGAGCCGAAGGTGCGGGCATTGCGTCCGTCGAAGACCAGCCAGCAGGGCAGGTTCGAGTAGCCGAAATCCGCGGGGTCGAGGTGATGGAAGGCGCCGCCGAGCGCGTTGTAGTTCGCGGCCTCATTCGCGAACCGGAGCCCGGCCCGGTTCACCATGATCGAACCGGGCAGGGTGCGCTCCCGGTTGAGCAGCGTGGCGCGGGGCCGGCCGAAAGCCTCGTCGCCCGGCACTCGCACGGTCGGCGCCCACCACGCCTGAGGCATATTCGCCAGGCTCGCGCCGGCACGCATGGCCATGACGAGCCCGTCGCCCTCATTGGACGGCACCGATGCTGGCGCGGTCATCGGCCCGCGGAGGAACGCGGTCACAAGGTCTGGATTCCACTCGAAGCCCCCGGTGGCGATGATGACCCCGCGGCGGGCGCGGACGAGTTGCACCGCGTCCGGCTGATCGGCGGTCTCGTGTGCGATCCGCACGCCGCACACCCGTCCATCCTCGATGACGAGTTCGGTGGCCCTGGCCTTGAGCACCGGCTCGACACCGGCGGCGAGCAGTGCAGCGAGCAGCGGCCCGACAAGCGCGGCGCCGCAGCCCCGCAGGTCGTGCTCCTCGCGGTGGGCGAGGGTCTCGTCGTCGAGGAATCCGGTGCCGCCGCCGATCGTCGTGTCGGTGATGCGCAGTCGGACGCTTCGGCGGCTCGCAGCAACGAGGGAAGCCCACGGACCGAGCCTGTGGTAGCTGAACAACCCCGGATCGAGGGACCGGCCGCCCTCGGGTCGCCCGCCCGGATGCTCGGGGTGGTAGTCGGGGTATCCGAGGATCGCCGTGAACTGCAGATCGGTGACCTGCTCGAGCCACTCCACGGTGCCCCGGGCCCCGTCCACGAATGCACGGGCGAGCTCGGGATCCATCTGCCCGAGCGAGAGCGAGTCGAGGTAGCGCAGGGCCTCCTCGCGCGAGTCGGCGATGCCCGCCTCGTCCATGTGATGATTCATGGGTACCCAGCACACGCCGCCCGAGATCGCAGTGGCACCGCCGAGGAGACCAGCCCGTTCGAACATCGCGACCGTCGCTCCGGCGTCGGACGCCGCGAGCGCCGCGACGAGGCCCGCGGCACCGCTGCCGAGGACGATGACATCGACCTCGTCTGCGGGTGGTTCAGTCGTGAGACGTTGGGGAGAGGACATAGCAGGAACCTAGTGGCGGCGTGATCTACGACGGGAGGGAGATCGCGATCGGGGCACCCTCGGATGTGGCGACCGCGAGTCGTTGTCCGACCCGCAGGAGCCGAAAGGGCGAGGCGTCGACGATCGACTTGGGGATGGTGGTGAACAAGCCGTCATCGCCCACGACGATGACATCGCCGTTCGGGGCGGTGGAGCGCACGGTCGCCGGAATCATCCGGGAACCCGACCGGAGAGGACAGCCTCGGTGGCGGGCCCGACGCCGATACGTCGTGCATCCCACAGGTCTACCTGCGTGTCGACATCTCGGCGGGCCCGGGCGAGGAGTCTTCGGGTGTCGACGTCGGAGTCGAGGCCGAGATCGACGTACCCGATTTGCGCGTGCCGTGCCCTCGACCGCTCGCCGAAGGCTGGCGAACTGGTGCCCGCTGCCCGGTCCATCAGCATGGTCGTGCCGATTCCCTGCGCATCACTCACGAACGACTGCCGATGCTCCTGCGCGAGGGCGAGCACGAGGTCGATGCACGCGGGAGTGAGGCAGGGCAGGTCGCCGGCAATGATCGCGACCGGCGAGACGGGGGGCACCTGCGCCGCACCGAAAGCGGCGGCCGGATTGAGCCCGCGGTGCGGGGATTCGGGCAGCCACCGTGCGGCAGTGGCCGCGACGATGCCCCGGACTCGGTCGTCGTCCGTTACCACGATGACGTCGGATACGGCATGTGCGCCGTGAAGGGCAACGAGGACGTCCTGGAGGAACGACAGCGCAAGCTCGGGACGGGTCGGATCATCAGGGGGGAGGAGTCGGCTCTTGGCCTCTGGCAGGGACTTCACGGGCACGACGGCTGTCCACTGCATGGTGCCCATCCAATCAAACGAGGTTTCCGCTCGAGCCACTCCACGGTGGGATCGAGCGATAGGTTTGCGAAATGACCAGGACGAGGCGCGCGTGGCGGTTGGGCTGGGGCTTTCGCGTCGCTGTCTTCCTGCTCTGGCTGCCGATGCAATTGGTCACCAAGCGCGACTGGCAGGGCCTTGAGAATCTGGAGAATGATCCCGGGGGCATCATCGTTGCCCCGAATCACACGTCCTGGTTCGACCCCCTTGTCGTGGCCCACATGCTGTGGAGCAGGGACCGGCCGCCGCGGTTCCTCGCGAAGGAATCGGTGTTCAGAGTGCCGATCATGGGACCGATCATCACGAGTGCGGGTCAGGTGAAGGTCTACCGCGAGACGGCCGAGGCGGTCGACGCAGTGCGCGATGCTGTATCTGCGGTCGAGCGCGGCGAATGCATCGTCGTCTACCCGGAGGGCACGATCACTCGAGACCCGGGCCTTTGGCCGATGCAGGGCAAGACTGGCGCGGCGCGGATCGCCCTGGCCTCCGGCCGACCGCTCCTGCCCCTTGCCCAGTGGGGTGCGCAGGACGTCATGCCGCCCTATCGCAAGCAGCTTCGGCTCTTCCCGCGAAAGACGATGCACGTGCGCATCGGCGCCCCGGTCGATCTCAGTGATCTCGCGAGCCGGCCCCTTGATGCCGATACATTGCATATCGCGACCGATCGGCTCATGGATGCCATGACCGGCCTCCTCGCCGATATCCGAGATGAATCCCCTCCCAAGGAGCGCATGGTGTTCGACCGGAATGGGACAGCATGAGCCGGGTGGCGATCATGGGCAGCGGGTCGTGGGGCACAGCCTTTTCCATGGTGCTCGCTGATGCCGGAAGCTCGGTGACGATCCTGACTCGCGACGCCCGCATTGTTCGGCAGATCAATGAAGAGCATCGCAATGAGGCCTACCACCCAGGAATCGAGCTCCCGGGGTCGGTCGTAGCGACGACCGAGCCGGCGCGTGCCCTTGAAGCTGCCGACCTCGTCGTCCTCGCCGTACCGGCGCAGGTGCTGCGGGAGAATCTCGCGCAATGGGCAGGGATGCTCCCGGCGCGCAGCGTGCTCGTGAGCCTCATCAAGGGCATCGAACTGGAGACGATGAAGCGCATGAGCGAGGTGATCGCCGAGTCGACCGGCGTCGAGAGCCATCGGATTGCCGTCGTCTCCGGGCCAAATCTGGCCCGCGAGGTAGCAGAGCACCAGCCGACCGCGACCACGATCGCCTGTGATCGCGAGTCGAGCGCCCGACTTCTCGCTGATGCATGCACGACCGACTACTTCCGGCCCTACTGGACGACCGATGTGGTCGGCACGGAGATCGGCGGCGCGGTGAAGAATGTCATTGCTCTCGCCAACGGGATGGCGGTCGGAATGGGCCTGGGCGAGAACTCCCAGGCCTCACTCATCACCCGAGGGCTCGCGGAAATGGCGCGGCTTGGGGTCGCGCTCGGTGCCGACCCCCTCACCTTCCAGGGCCTCGCCGGCGTCGGCGATCTCGTCGCGACCTGCCAGTCGCCGCTGTCGCGCAACCGGACCTTCGGGCTCAACCTTGGCCGGGGGCTCACGGTCGCCGAGACGATCGAGTCGACAAAGCAGACATGCGAGGGCTACAAGAGCTGCGAGCCGATCCTGGCCCTAGCGCGCGCGCACGGTGTCGACATGCCGATCACCGAGCAGGTCGTCCAGGTGGTGCATCACGGTCGCTCACCGAAGTCGCTGGCAGCCGCATTCATGGCACGCGACACCAAGCGGGAGTCTGTCGCCGGCGGCTAGCTGCCGGTCAACAGGCTGGCATCGAGCGCAGCGCTGAGATCGGCCCAAAGGTCATCGGCGTGCTCGATGCCGAATGACAGGCGGATGAGGCTCTCCGGAACGGTCGTGCTCTCCAAGGCCCAACGGCGGCGGCGCTCAAGGAGTGACTCGACGCCGCCGAGGCTCGTTGCGTGGGTCCAGATGCGGGCGTGTCGGCAGGCGGTGTCGGCCGCATCCGGCCCGCCAGTCATCTCGATCGCCGCGATTGTCCCGAACCCCGGATAGCGAACCCGGCTGACCGCTGGATGGGCACGGAGCCTCTCGGTGACGACGCGGGCGCTCGCCTGAGCCTGCTCGATGCGCAGGGCGAGCGTGCGAATCCCACGCAGGGCGAGGTAGCAGTCGAATGCGCTCGTCGCACCGCCGAGGAGTACCCGCCGGCTGCGAATCCGGTCGGCTAGCTCTGGGTCGGTGGCCACGAGCGCGCCCATGAGCAGGTCGGAATGGCCACTCAGCGCCTTGGTGACGCTGTGGAGCACGATGTCGGCCCCGTCCCGAAGCGGTCGCTGCAGCATCGGCGTCGCGAAGGTGTTATCGACGAGGGCGAGTGCGCCGGCGGCATGGGCGGCATCAATGCACGCCGGCAGGTCGGCGACCTGGAGGAGGGGATTGGTCGGCGACTCCAGCCAGAGCACGTGTGCGCCCGAGCAGGCATCGATGACGTCGGGCGTGCGATCGACCTCGACGATGCGCAATTCGATGCGTCCGATGGCATGGAGTTCGCGCAGACGCACTGCGACGCCCGTGTAGGCAGCGCTCGGAGCGACGATCACCGCACCCTGCGGGACGAGGTCCATGGCGGCGCCCGCTGCTGCCATGCCAGACGAGAACACGGTGGCTGAACCGCCCTCGAGACCGCCGATCACGTCTTCGAGCGCATGTGCGCTCGGGGCGTCCTCGCGCGCGTACTCCATCGGGCCACCGGCGATGAATGACGATGCGGGGACGATGGGCGTGTTGAGCGGTGCATCGGGAGTCCGTGGCGGGCGGCCGGCGGTGACGACAAAGGTCTCAGGTCTCAGCGGTGAAGTCGTCTCGTCAGCCACGGACCGACCATAGTGGCAGTCGCAGTGGACCGATACGGTCAGCACGTGCAGAGGCTTCGAGTGGCAGTTGTCTTCGGGGGTCGCAGCAGTGAGCATGGCATTTCCTGCGTGAGTGCCGGGAGCATTCTTCGTGCCCTCGACCCACTCGACTACGAGGCTGTCGCCATCGGTATCGCACCCGATGGCGCCTGGTTTCTCCAGGATGTCGATCCTGACCGACTTCGCATCATCGAGGGCATCGTGCCATCCGTCGAGCCGATAGGGCAGCAGGTGGTGCTCAGTGCCGACCCGACAACGCGCTCGAACGATCTCGGTCGCATCGACGTCGTCTTCCCCGTGCTGCACGGGCCCTGGGGTGAAGACGGCACGATCCAAGGTCTGCTCGAGATGTCGGGCATCCCGTACGTCGGATCAGGTGTCATGGCCTCGGCCGTGGCGATGGACAAGGCCACGATGAAGGCGATCTTCGCCGCCGCCGGCCTCGCGGTTGGCCCCTATGCAGTCATCACCGACCGTCAGTGGCGCGCTGACCGGCCAGCGGCACTCGGTCGGGCCCGCGCGGTGGGCTTTCCCATGTTCGTGAAGCCCGCGCGAGCCGGATCCTCGCAGGGGATCACGAAGGTCCATTCCGACGATGCGCTGGAGGCGGCGATCGAAGCGGCTCGGATTCACGACCCCCGGGTCGTTGTCGAAGCGTCCGTCGAAGGGGTTCGGGAGATTGAGTGCGGGGTGATCGAGGACGAGTCTGGCGTGCCGAAGGCGAGCCGCTGCGCCGAGATCATCGTCGGCGGCGATCATGAGTTCTACGACTTCGAGGCGAAGTACCTCGATGATTCCACGGACCTCGTCGTGCCTGCAGCGCTCGACGAGTCGATCGAGGCTGAAGTTCAGCGGCAGGCGTGCCTGGCATTCGAGGCGCTCGGCTGCGAGGGCCTCGCGCGGGTCGACTTCTTCGTCGGCCCGTCCGGCGCGGTCATCATCAATGAGGTGAACACGATGCCGGGGTTCACCCCGATCTCGATGTTCCCGCGGATGTGGGAGGCGTCGGGGCTCGCGTACGAGGATCTGGTGTCGCACCTCATCCGAGATGCGCAAAGGCGCGGGACGGGCCTCCGGTAGTCAGCCGCGGGACGGGCCTGCGGTAGTCAGCCGCGTCAAAGGTTCAGGACCGGGCAGGTGAGGGTTCGGGTAATGCCGGGAACTGCCTGGATGCGCGCGATGATGAACCGTCCGAGTTCGTCCATTGTGTTGGCCTCGGCCCGGACGATGACGTCGTAGGGCCCGGTGACGTCCTCGGCGAGCGTGACGCCGGCGATCTCCCGGATGGCCCGCACGACCGCCGGGGCCACGCCGACCTCGGTCTGAATGAGCACGTACGCCTGCACCATCATGCATTGACCTTCATGCTGCGAGACTAACGATCCCCGCGAACGTCGGCGGCCGATGTGGTGAATGGAGCACGATGACCGAATCGAGTCCGCTTGCTGATTCGTCCGGCGTGACGATCGGCGATACCGGCGAGTTCGCCCTGATCGGACGAATCACCGCGCATCTGCCCGATTCCGACGCGGTGCTCGTAGGGCCGGGGGACGATACGGCGCTCATCACTGCCGCGTCAGGGAGCGTTCTTGCCACGATCGACGTGCTCGTCGAGGGGACTCACTTTCGTCGGGACTGGTCCAGCGCCGCCGACATCGGGCACAAGGCGGCGGCTGCGAGCCTTGCCGATATCGCCGCCATGGGCGGGGTTGCGACCGCACTCCTCGTCGGGTTTGCCGCGCCTGCTGACCTTCCGCTCGACTGGGCTCTCGAGTGCGCCTCCGGGATCGCAGCGGAGGCCGCCGCGGTGGGAGCCTGCGTCGTCGGAGGCGATGTCGTCGGCTCACCGATCGTGACCTTGTCGGTGACAGCCCTCGGCGACATGCAGGGCAGAGCCCCGGTCCTTCGCTCAGGTGCCCGGCCGGGTGATGTGGTCGCACTTGCGGGCCGGCTTGGCTTGTCTGCAGCCGGACTGGCGATGCTTTCCCGCGGGGTGAGCGTCCCTTCGACGCTCGTCGATGCGCATCGAAGGCCGGAGCCGCCCTACTTGGCCGGACCGGTCGCTGCCGCCGCCGGAGCGACGGCGATGATCGACGTAAGCGATGGGCTGGTCGCCGATGCTCGCCACCTGGCCGAGGCATCCGGGGTCTGCATCATCCTCGGTACCTCGGCTTGGGGCATTTCCGAGCCCTTGACTGAGGCAGGCTTGGCGTTGGGCGTCGATCCGATGGAGTGGATGCTGACAGGGGGCGAGGACCACGGCCTGCTCGCGACATTCCCGGCAGATGTCGTCGTGCCGCCACCATTCGTGATCATCGGCTCGGTGGCGGACGTCGGATCGAGTGAATCAGGCGGCGAGTTCCCGGGAGTGATGGTCGACGGTCAGAGGCGCGAGGGGCCAGGCGGTCATGTGCACTTCGGCGGGCTGATCAGGGGGTAGGCGGTCTCCGGGCAGGCCTGAGAAGCGTACGCCGGAGACGCTGCAGGAGGGTGAGCTTTCGGGCACCGATGCTTGAGCGGATGGATTCGAAGGTGGCCCTCGGAAGGGTCGCTCCCTCCCGTCGAACAGCGCGTGCATCAACGGCGAGGAGACGATCCCTTCGCACCCAGCTCGGCCGGCGTTCGCCATCCCAGGCTCCTGCTCCGATGGGGAGCCAGCGCGGGTCACCGGAGTGGTCACGGCTTGAGAGCATGAGGGCAGCGAGTCGCTTGCGATCAGCGAGGCCGATGACGACGACCGGACGGTCCTTGCCGACGGAGGGATCCTCTTCAAAGGCGACCCACGCCCATACGATCTCGCCGGGATCGGGCCGACCGTTGCGCTTGGGACGGTACGCCCAGCGGACCCGACCGGCGTATGCCTGGGCGCCGCCGGTCGCAGGGGCATGAGAACCGGTCGAGCCTGACGTACTTTCCACGACCGGGCGAGCAGTCGTCGCGCTAGTTGCGCACGACCTTGCCGGCCTTCAGGCACGAGGCGCACACGTTCTGACGCTTCGGGGTCTTGCCGACGAGCGTGCGAACCCGCTGAATGTTCGGGTTCCAGCGACGCTTCGTGCGTCGGTGCGAGTGAGAGATGCTGTGCCCGAAGCTTGGGCCCTTGCCGCAGACGTCGCAGTTGGCAGCCACGGTGCACTCCTTCATGATTCATGATCGCGCCGGTCGGGCCTGATGCCCGAGCCGACTTCTGGGAAAGAACTTCTGGGAAACGATCTGTCCGGAAACAATATGCTGCCTTCGTGCACGCAGCGGGCCTAGGTTAGCCGAGCGGGGTGCCCACCCCCAAATCCAGGGGCCGATCGCAAGGAGAGCGATGCATGCGAAGAGGCCGGTGCAGCCTGCGATGAGCGCAATTCAGTCATCCTTGGTCCACCCGGCCGCACTCGTGCGCGATTGGGCCCATGCGGCGCTCGCCGGCCTCGGCGAGGCGCGGGCCGAGATCGATGCGCTCAACGTGTTTCCGGTGCCGGACGGCGATACGGGCACGAACGTCTACCTCACGATGGAGGCAGCGTGCGCCGGAATCGAGGAGGCCCTTGCAGTCGACGGCTCGGGACCGTCCGCGGCGATGGGGCTCGCACGCGGCTCGCTGCTCGGTGCTCGCGGTAATTCCGGCGTCATCTTGTCCCAGATCCTCCGCGGCACCGCCGAGGTGCTCGCCGCGATTCCATCGGGACGAAGTATTCGGGGCACCGACATCGCGGCCATGCTCGAGCGAGGCTCAGAACTCGCGTACTCGGCAGTTGCTCGACCGGTCGAGGGGACGATCCTCACGGTCGCGCGAGCAGCCGCCCGTGCGGCGCGCGCGGCGAGCTCGCGATCAGCCTCTGATTCCCCTGCCGAGGCAGCCGGAGCGGCGAGCGACGGGGCAGCGGAGGCGCTCGAGCAGACCCCGACCCTCCTGGAGTCCTTGCGCGTTGCCGGCGTCGTCGACGCGGGGGGCCGCGCGCTCGTCGTCGTCCTCGATGCCCTTGTCGAGGTCGTCACGGGCTCGACGCGGGTGCCGACGGCCCGGCGGGCAGGGCCGCTGCTCCCGACCAGGCCGACCGGCTATCTGCCCGCGAGACTGCTGATAGGGGCTCCGTCAGACGGCCCGGCTTTCGAGGTCATGTACCTCCTCGACGCCGACGAGGCGGCGGTTGGCCGACTGCGGGAGGAACTTGAGCAGCTTGGCGACAGCCTCGTCGTGAGCGGATCCGCGCCGCTGTGGAATGTCCATGTGCACGTCGACGACCCCGGAGCCGCGGTGGAGGCAGGCATCGAGGCCGGGCGTCCGCATCGGATTCGCATCACGGCACTTGATCGTGAGGCAGTCGGGCAGGACCAGCCGAAGCGAGCCATTGTCGCCGTGACACATGGCCCGGGCACGGCCGAGCTGCTGCGCGGCGCCGGTGTCATCACGGTTCCAGCCCTCCCGAACACCCGTCCGTCGACTGCGGAGCTGCTGTCGGCTGTCCTCGCATCCGATGCAGGCGAGGTCATCCTCCTGCCCAGCGACGGCGATACCCGCGCCGTTGCCGGCGTCGTCGCTGCCGAGGCCAGGGCCAGTGGCGTGCGCGTATCGGTCATCCCGACCAGGGCGATCGTCCAGAGCCTCGCAGCGGCTGCCGTCCATGACCCCTCGGCCGCGTTCGAGGAGGATGTCGTCGCCATGACCCGGGCGGCAGGCGCAACCCGCTATGCCGCGGTCACCGTGGCCACTCGTGATGTGCTCACCACCGCGGGTCCATGCCGGGTTGGTGACATCCTCGGCCTCGTCGACGGCGACATCAGCGCCGTTGGAGAGGACTCTGCGCTCGTCGCGCGTGAGCTGCTCAACGCGATGCTTGCCGCGGGCGGCGAGCTCGTGACTCTTGTCTTTGGCCGCGACATCGATTCATCCTTCGGCGACGAGCTCACTGGGTGGCTTGCGACGGTGCATCCGATGGTCGAAGTCGTTGCCTATGACGGTGGTCAGCCGCTCTGGCCCGTCATCATCGGGGTCGAATGACCGAGCGAGGACTGGCCGAATCCCTTTCCTCGGTCGTGGGAGGCAAGACCGCCAAGGCGCTTGAGAAGGCCTTCGGCATGACCACCGTCGACGACCTCCTGCGCCACTACCCGCGCCGCTACGCCGAGCGAGGCACCCTCACCGAGCTCTCGACCCTTGAAGAGGGCTCGTCCGTCACGGTCCTCGCCGACATCGAGCAGGTGACGGTTCGTCAGATGCAGCAGCGCCGCGGAACCATCCTCGAGGCGGTCGTGACCGATGGGCGAGGTCAGCTCTCGCTCACCTTCTTCAACCAGAAATGGCGTGAGCGCGAACTTCGCCCAGGCAGGCGCGGGCTCTTCGCCGGCCAGATCTCCAGCTTCCGCGGCAAGCGGCAGCTCGCCCACCCGCAATGCCTCCTCCTGCCAGACGGAGTCGACGACGATCCGGAGGCGATCGCCGCCTTCGCGGGCGCACTCATCCCCGTGTACCCCGCCACCTCTACCGTCACCTCATGGCAGATCGCCGGTGCCATCCGTGTCGTCCTCGACACGCTGGGCGAACTCCCTGATCCGATTCCCGAGCGAGTGAGGCAGGCGGAGGGAATCATCGGCCTCTCGCAGGCACTTCGACAGGTGCACCGACCCGCGAGCGACATCGAGATGGCGCAGGCGCATGCTCGCCTGCGATTCGAGGAGGCGTTCGTCCTGCAGGTCGTGCTCGCCCAACGACAGGCAGCGATGGCCCTGCTCCCCGCGACCGCCAGGGTCATCGGTGGCGGTCCGCTTCAGCAGTCCTTTGACGAGCGCCTGCCGTTCACCCTCACCAGCGGACAACTCGAGGTCGGCCAGCAGATCGCCGACGACCTTGCATCGAGTCATCCGATGCACCGGCTCGTCCAGGGTGATGTCGGGAGCGGGAAGACGATCGTGGCCCTCAGGGCGATGCTCGGCGTGGTCGACGCCGGTGGTCAGGCAGCGCTGCTCGCGCCGACGGAGGTGCTCGCGGTGCAGCACCACCGGTCGATCACCGCGATGCTCGGGCCGCTGGCCGAGGCCGGAATGCTCGGCGGCGATGCCAGCGCGACGAAGGTGGCGCTCCTCACCGGCTCCCAGCGCACCGCGACCCGGCGCCGAGAGCTACTTGACGTGATCTCCGGGGATGCAGGCATCGTCGTGGGCACGCACGCCCTGCTGCAGGACACCGTCGAGTTCCGTGACCTCGGCCTCGTCGTCATCGACGAGCAGCATCGATTCGGCGTCGAGCAGCGGGCTGCCCTCGCGGCAAAGGCACGCGGTGGCATGCGGCCCCACGTGCTCGTCATGACGGCAACTCCCATCCCTCGTACCGTCGCCATGACCGTGTTCGGCGACCTGGATATCTCCACCCTGAGCGAGCTTCCTGCTGGCCGCACGCCCATCGCTACCCATGTTGTCCCGGCACGGGAGCAACCGGCCTTGGTCGAGCGAGCCTGGGCGCGAGTGCGCGAGGAGGTGCAGGCCGGTCACCGGGTCTTCGTCGTGTGCCCGAGGATCGGGGAGGACGCAGATGGGGGCGGTGAGGCCGACGCGGATGCCGCCGACGAGTCCCCAATCGCATCGGTCATCGAAGTCGCCGAGCAGTTGTCGTCGGGCGCCCTTGCAGGCTTGAGCATCGGAGTGCTGCACGGCCGGATGTCCGGCGAGGAGAAGGACGATGCGATGCGCCGCTTCGCCCATGAGACCGGCAGCGACCGGATCGAGGTCCTTGTTGCGACGACCGTGATCGAGGTGGGTGTCGACGTCCAGACTGCCACGGCCATGATCATCATTGATGCTGACCGATTCGGGATCTCGCAGCTGCATCAACTGCGCGGCCGGGTCGGACGAGGGAGCCTTCCGAGCCTGTGCCTGCTCTTCACCGACATGCCCAAGGGAAGTCCCGCCCGCGAGCGTCTCGACGCTGTGGCGGCAACGACCGATGGCTTTGAGCTTGCCCAACTCGATCTCCAGATGCGCCGCGAGGGCGACGTCCTTGGGTCAACCCAGTCTGGTCAGCGCAGCTCCCTGCGACTCCTCGAAGTCGTACGCGATGAGGAGGTGATCGTGCGCGCACGCGCCGCAGCGCTCGATATCGTGGGCCAAGATTCGTCCCTCGCAGCACACCCGGCGCTCCTGCGCGCGATCGAGGCTCTCGTCCCGCGTGAACAGGCTGACTTCTTGGAGAAGGCGTGACGCGAATCATCGCCGGATCCGCGAGAGGCCGACGGCTCGAGGTCCCGGCGAAAGGGACGCGGCCAACGTCCGATCGGGTAAGGGAGGCCATGTTCTCGACCCTGTCGTCTCTCCTCGCCGAGCAGGGGACGCCGTGGGGAGAGATCGGAGCGCTCGACGGATACGCAGGCTCCGGAGCCCTGGGGCTTGAGTGCTTGAGCAGGG
Source organism: Bifidobacterium breve (assembly GCA_943328365.2). Taxonomy (GTDB): domain Bacteria; phylum Actinomycetota; class Actinomycetes; order S36-B12; family S36-B12; genus WLND01. Next base: position 15,007 of record CALPZT020000001.1, read on the forward strand.
GAGCCGCCTCGGTGGTTCTCGTCGAGCGCCATCCGGCAGCCGCCGACGTGATCAGGCGCAACATCAGGGCAGTCGGAATCGCCGGCGCTCGGCTCGTGTGCTCAGCGCTTCGCGCCGCCGCTGAACGGCAAAACCCCGGTGCACCGTGCTCCCTGGTGCTCCTTGATCCTCCGTACGAGCTGACGGCGATAACGATCGCCGAGGAGCTCGCCCTGCTCGACGCAGGGGGTTGGATCGATCGTGCGGCCATCGCTGTCGTTGAGCGGCCACGCGCCGACGAAGCGTCGCCATTTCCGCCCGGATGGTCTCGGGTGCGGCATCGTGCCTATGGTGACACCGTGCTTTGGTACGGTCATCGCACTTCGGCCCCGGAGGCCGTCGACTCGGATCCTGGAGGGCAGTGATGCGCATTGCGGTGTGCCCGGGATCATTCGACCCGGTAACGAACGGTCACCTTGACGTCTTCGCGCGTGCCGCAGACCTGGCCGACGAGGTTGTGGTGGCGGTTTTGCACAACAAGTCGAAGTCCAGCCTGTTCACCGTCGACGAGCGAATCGAGATCCTGCGCGAGGTGGTGGCTCCCCTCGGCAATATTCGCATCGATTCATTTCACGGACTTCTCGTCGACTACTGCCGCACCAACGGCATCAAGGCGATCGTCAAGGGGCTGCGCGCGGTCAGCGATTTCGACTACGAGTTCCAAATGGCGCAGATGAACTACCGGCTCGCCGGCGTAGAAACGCTGTTCGTCTCCACGAATCCGCTCTACAGCTACCTTTCGTCGAGCCTGGTCAAGGAAGTCGCGACCTATGGGGGCGATGTCCACGGACTCGTGCCCGAGGCCGTGTTGGATCGACTGCAGCGCCGGATCTCCGACACAATGGGCGAGGCAGGCACAATGGGCGAGCGAGGCACAATGGGTCCGGCAGGGCGCTGAACCGGCCTGCGGAGCCCCATGTGCTATCGGGATATCGAGGAGATCACCGAGTGGACGTGCAAGAGAGATTGACGGAGCTCGCCGTCCTCATCGAGGACGCCAAGTCGATGCCCCTGTCAGCCTCGTGCATCGTGAACCGGCCACTTGTCCTCGACCTCATCGACGAGATCCGGACCATGCTGCCGGAGGCGGTCCATCGTGCCGACGCCCTCCTCGCCGACCGTGAGGAGGTCGTGCTCGAGGGCCGCCGCGAGGCGAACCGAATCATCGACCGGGCGAGGTCGGAGGCTGACCGTCTCACCTCTGAGCACGAGGTCTACCTCGCAGCGGTCGCAGAGGCCCAGGCCCTTCGCAGCCAATCGGCGCTCGAGAGTGAGCGACAGCGTCGCGAGACCGACGACTACATCGATGCCAAGCTCGCCACCTTCGAGATCACCCTGCAAAAGAGCCTGCAGATCGTCGACCGGGCGCGTGACCGGCTCCGGGGGCAGATCTACCAGGACCTTGCGCCTGAGCCCCTCACCTACGTCGACGAGCTCTACGACGAGGGCCGCTGAAGCTCGCGATTCATCAGGGCCCCGTGGGGGTTCGTTTTCGTCCGTGGCGGCCACCGCGCTACTGTGTGCCCATACAGCCTCTCGCGGGGCCACAGTTGCCCATGCCTCATCCGTAAGGGGAGCAGTGAACAGCCTCGACCCGACCAGCCCGCTTGTCCTTGACCTGCGTGCGCTGGGCCTGCAGCAGCGGGCAGGGTCGATGGTCACTGTCGACCGAACGGTGCAAGCGCCGGGCAGCATGGGCGTCGCATTGGCCAATGTGCCCGAAGGGTCTCCCGTCGACCTTGAACTTCGACTGGAGTCCGTCATGGACGGCGTACTGGTCTCCGGGACTGCGGATGTCCATGTCGATGCGGAATGCGCGCGTTGCCTGGAGCCGCTCGACTGGGAAGAGGCGGTGGATTTCAGCGAGTTGTTCGTCTACTCGGCCGCGGAGCTCCGTGGTGCGACGGGCGAGAATCTCGATGATGAGGAAGATCCGTTGCCGAGGATCTGGGAAGATTGCATCGACCTAGAGCCGACGCTTCGCGACGCGGTGGTGCTCGGCTTGCCCTTGTCCCCGGTGTGTCGCGAGGATTGCGCGGGCCTGTGCTCCGTTTGCGGGGTTCGGCTCGAAAGCGCTCCCGGACACGCACACGATTTGACCGATCCACGATGGGCGGCACTCGCCGGCCTCGTGGAGCCAGATGAGCAGTAGCGAAGAAGAGGAAGCACCGTGCCTGTACCGAAGCGGAAGATGTCTCGCTCCAACACCCGGAGCCGTCGCGCGCAGTGGAAGACCACCCTGCCGAACCTCGTCACATGCGCAACCTGCCGTGAGAAGCGACTCTCGCATACGGCGTGCCCCACCTGCGGCACGTACGCCAAGCGCCGCGTCCTCGACGTCTAGCCCGTCGTGGCTCGAGTCGCCCTAGACCTGCTGGGCGGCGACGGAGCCCCCGAGGTCGTGGCCGATGCCGCCGTCACCCTCCTTTCGGAGGACGTCGACATCGACCTCGTCCTCGGGGGCCCACCCGAACTAGCCGCCGAGCTAGTCACCGAGCGGGGTCTTGATCCCGTGAATGTGACCGTTCTTCCCGCATTCGACGTCGTCCCGATGCACGCACACCCGCTCGAGGCGCTACGTCAGGATGTGGCACGAGAAGTTCCGCGGATAAGCGTCATGGTCGCCGCACTCGCGGTGAGTTCCGGTGCCGTCGATGCATGGGTGTCGGTCGGACACACCGGGGCTTCGGTGACCGCTGCGGTCCTTGCGTGCGGCAAGGTTCCCGGCATGGCGCGTCCGGCACTTGCAGTTGTCCTCCCGGCGATCGAGGGACCAGTCGTCCTCGTCGATGCCGGAGCCTTCCTTGACGCGTCGCCCGAGATCCTGGTGTCTCACGCGATCGCGGGCTGGAGTTACGCGCGGACCCTCGGTGTCGAGGCGCCGCGTGTCGGCCTGCTGAATATCGGCCACGAGCCCGGCAAGGGGGATGACCTGCGATCCCTCGCCTTTGGCGAACTGTCGACTCGGCTGCCGGCTCTCGGCATCGATTTCGTCGGCAATATCGAGGGCAGTGACGTGGCTGATGGCCTTCGCGCCCAGGTGGTCGTCACCGACGGCTTCACCGGCAATGTCCTGCTCAAGGGAATCGAGGGAACAGTGGCGTGGGCCGCGCAGCGCATCGGGGGCGCCTATGGCGACCTGGGCCCGGCCCGGGCAGTCGTCCGCGAGGTGGCCACTGGCGACTTCGCCGGAGGGATGCTGCTCGGGGTGAACGGGGTCACGGTCGTGGGCCACGGTTCCGGAACGGCACATGAAGTCCGTGCCTGCGTGCGACTGGCATCCCGCGCGGCTGACCGCGGCATCATCCACGCCACACAGAACCTGTTCGCTTCCCTCATTGCGGACGGACGCTCACCCATGACGACCGGAGTGAGCCCATGACGACCGGGATGAACCCATGACAAAACGCGATGTGCACCTCGAAAGCCTGCGTGAGGTCCTCGGCATCACGGTCGATGCCGAGATGCTCAACCTCGCGCTCACCCACCGCTCCTACGCCTACGAGCACGGCGGGATCGCCCACAATGAGCGGCTGGAGTTCCTCGGCGACTCAGTGCTCGGAATCATCATCACCGACACCCTGTACCGGACCTATCCGGACCTCCCGGAGGGCCAACTGGCAAAGCTGCGTGCGGCCGTCGTCAATGCGCGAGCCCTGGCCGAGGTGGCTCGTACGCTCGGCCTCGGCGATTTCCTGCTCCTCGGGCGCGGCGAGGAGACAACAGGGGGACGCGACAAGCTGTCGATCCTTGCCGACGCCATGGAGGCCGTCATCGGCGCTGTGTACCTCTCAACCGGGCAGTCGGAGGCAGCTTCGCTTGTCCATCGGCTCTTCGACCCGCTCATCAGCGCCTCGGCCGAGCTCGGCGCCGGCCTCGACTGGAAGACCTCGCTTCAGGAGGCATCGTCCAATGCGGGCCTTGGCTTGCCCGAGTATCAAGTTGAGGACTCCGGCCTCGATCACGAGAAGGAATTCGATGCCCGGGTTCTCGTGTCTGGCGAGGCCCTCGGTTTCGGCCACGGACGATCGAAGAAGGTGGCCGAGCAGGAGGCGGCAGAGCAGGCCTACCGAGCACTGCTCGAGCGCGGGCTCGTCGGCTGACATGCCTGAACTGCCTGAGGTCGAGGTGGTCAGGCGTGGCCTCGATCGGTGGGTGACTGGCCGGACCGTGAGCGGCGTCGATGTTCTCCATGCGCGCGCGGTGCGCCGTCACGAGGGCAATATCGGCGTCGACCTCATCGGCGAGGAGATCCGATGCGTGAGCCGCCGTGGCAAGTACCTGTGGATGCCGCTCAACGGGACGGGGACCGCCCTCGTCGCCCACCTCGGCATGAGTGGCCAGCTGCTCATGCAGCCGGAGGATGCGCCGGACGAGGCTCATCTTCGGGTGAGGCTCCGATTCGCCGACGATGGTCCGCAACTGCGATTCGTCGACCAGCGCACCTTCGGGGGTCTCATGGTGACCCCGCTCAGCGACGATGATGCGGGTGGGCATGTGCCGGACATCGTCGGGCACATCGCGCGTGACCCCCTCGATCCGGATTTCGACGAACAGGCGTTCGAGGCACGCCTGCGCGCTCGCGATACTGAGATCAAGCGGGCACTCCTCGATCAGTCACTCGTCTCGGGGATCGGAAACATCTATGCCGACGAGTCGCTGTGGCGCGCGGGGCTGCACGGCCGCCGCAGGACCGGATCCCTCGACAGGGCGGGGGTCCTGGACCTCCTCGGCCATATTCGTGCCGTCATGACGGAGGCTCTTGCCCAGGGGGGCACGAGCTTTGACTCGCTGTACGTGAACGTGAACGGGGAGAGCGGCTACTTCGATCGCTCCCTCGACGCCTACGGGCAGGAGGGCGAGCCCTGCTCCCGCTGCGGAAGCATCATCGTCCGGGAGCGGTTCATGAACAGATCGAGTGCCTTCTGCCCGAGGTGCCAGCCGATAACGTGAGTGACCCCAGCCGGGTTGGGCCCGGTAGGCTCGCGGAGTCTTGCCGGTACCGGTGAGCAGACGCTTCGATCGAACCTCGGAGAACCGTGCACCTGAAGACGTTGACCCTGAAGGGCTTCAAGTCCTTCGCCTCCTCAACGACCCTGCACCTCGAGCCGGGTGTCACGTGCGTTGTCGGCCCCAACGGATCCGGCAAGTCCAACGTGGTCGATGCGCTCGCCTGGGTCATGGGCGAGCAGGGGGCGAAGTCGCTGCGCGGCGGAAAGATGGAGGACGTCATCTTCTCTGGCACGACCGGCAGGGCGCCGCTCGGCCGGGCCGAGGTCTCCGTCACCATCGACAACTCCGACGGCAAGCTGCCGATCGACTACGCCGAGGTCACCATCTCCCGCACGCTGTTCCGCAATGGTGGGTCGGAGTACGCGATCAACGGCGAGACCGCCCGCCTTCTTGACGTACAGGAGTTGCTCAGCGACTCCGGCATCGGCCGCGAGATGCATGTCATCGTCGGGCAGAACCGTCTCACGGCGATTCTTGAAGCCACCCCGGAGGACCGCCGGGGCATCATCGAGGAGGCCGCCGGAGTCCTCAAGCACCGCAAGCGCAAGGAGAAGGCCCTTCGCAAGCTCGACGCGATGCAGGCGAATCTTGTCCGCCTGCAGGACCTCACGAATGAACTCCGTCGCCAGCTCAAACCACTCGGTCGGCAGGCCGAGGTCGCACGCAGGGCTGTCGTCATCCAGTCCGACGTCCGAGATGCCCGACTCCGGCTCATGGCCGACGACCTTGCCCAAATGCGCGAGGCCCTCGCAGCCGAGGTAGCCGACGAGACCGCCCTGCGCGATCGCCAGGCCCAGGTCGACTCACTGCTCGTCGGCCTGCGGTCGCAGGAGGCTGAGGCCGAGGCGGCAGTCGAGCTCGATGCCCCGCGGGTCGCCAATGCGCAGAACACCTGGTTCGCCCTGAGCGGGCTGCGCGAGCGCTTCAACGGCCTCGTGCAGGTCGGTGCCGAGCGCACCCGGCACTTGCAGCCTGAGCCGGAGGAGGAGTCGTCCGGCCGGGATCCCGAGCAGATCGAGGCCGAGGCCCGTGTCCTTCGTGAGCAGGAGTTCGAGCTCGGCCGCGAGGTCGAGGTCGCGCGCGAGGCCCTCGCCGCAGCCGAGGGTGCCCGCCATGCGGCCGAGCAGGCCGCAGCGCTCGAGGAGCGTCGGATTGCCGAGGCCGAGCGGGCGGCTGCCGACCGTCGTGAGGGACTGGCGCGGGTGACCGGCCAGGTGAATGCCGCGAGGTCCAGGCTCGAGGCCAGGTGCAATGAGATTGACCGGCTCCAGGCATCGGTTGCCGAGGCGAAGCAGCGGGGCGATGCCGCGCAGGCTGAGTTCCAGGCGATCGAGGTCCAGGTCGCCGGCCTCGACGAGGGCGAATTGGGCCTCGACGACGAATACGAGCAGGCGGTCGGGCTCCTCGAGCAGGCCGACGCCGGAGTCGAGGAACTCCGCACGGCCGAGTCGATTCACGAGCGGGAACGTGGTGCCCTCAGCGCCCGGCTCGAGGCACTGGGTCTTGGACTCTCGCGCAAGGACGCGGCCGCAGTCCTCGTCTCGGCCGGAGAGCAGGTTCCCGGTGTCCTCGGCTCGCTCGCGAGCCTGCTGCATATCGAGCCCGGCGCCCAGGCCGCCGTAGCGGCGGCGCTCGGTGACATCGCCGACGCCGTGGTCGTGCGCGGAGTCGACGCCGCAGTCTCGTCGCTCGTCCTGCTCAAGGATCAAGACGCCGGCCGCGCAGCCCTCGTCATCGCTGATCTGCCCGGCACGGGCCTTGCCGGCGCCACCGGCCTGCCGCTCGAGTCTGGCGCGAGTGTCGCTGGCGGCCGCTGGCTTCGCGAGACGGTTCGATGTGATGACGAGGTCGGTCCGATGGTCGACCGCCTGCTTTCCCGCTGCGTTCTCGTCCGCGAGCTGAGCGATGTCGCGCGAGCGCAGCAGGAGCGTCCGGATCTCGTCATCGTGACCGAGGCCGGCGATATCTTCGCTGACGGCATCGTTCATGGCGGATCGACCAGCGCACCGAGCCTGCTCGAGGTCAAGGCGGCCTACGACGAGACCGAGGCTGCTCTCGACACCGCGACCCACGCGGTTGAGCGGTGCCGTTTCGAGCTGGTCGCGGCGAAGGAGGCCCAGCGGCAGGCTGCCGAGCGAGTCGAGCACGCCCTGACTCGACTGCACGAGTCCGATGCCCGCATGGCGGCGGTGGCCGAGCAGCTCGGTCAGCTGGGCCAGATTGCGCGTGCTGCCGCGGCGGAGGCTGAGCGGCTCGGGCTGGCGCTTGCGTCGGCGAAGACGGCGCGTGAGGCCGATGAGGTGGCCGTCGCAGATCTTCAGCAGCGGCTCGATCAGGCTCAGGTCGAGCCGGAGTCAGGCGATCTCCATGACCTGCGAAGCGAGCTGGCCGATGTCGCACGGGAGTCGCGTCAGCGTGAGGTCGATGCACGGCTCGCCCTGCGCACCGGCGAGGAGCGGGTGGCTGCCGTCGGCATTCGCGCCGAGCAGCTCGAGCGAGCCGCGAAGTCGGAGCGCCAGGCACGGGTCGCGGCTGTCGAGCGGCGCGAGCGCCGGGCTCGCGAGCTCGTGGTGGCGCAGGCCGTCCTCATCGCATCGAAGGTTGCCCTCTCCCGGATCGAGGCTTCGGTCGCCGACGCCAGCCATGCCCGGCTCGAGGTCGAGCGGATCACGAAGGACCGCGATGCGTCGCTCGTCGTGGTCCGAGGCCGAATCCGTGAGCTGAGCGCCGAACTCGATCTCCTCAAGGACAGCGTCCATCGCGACGAGGTCGCCAGGGCCGAGCAGCGGATGAGGATCGAGCAGGTGCAGGACAAGGTCCTTGAGGACTTCGGCATCGACAGCGCCGTCCTCATCGCCGAGTACGGCCCCGACCAGCCGGTGCCCCCGAGCCCGGTCGCGCCGGGTGATGAGATTCCCGCAGACGCGCCAGAGCCCGTGCCGTATCCGTACGTCCGTGCGGAGCAGGTCAAGCGGCTGAAGGAGGCGGAGAAGGGCCTGGCCCTGCTCGGCCGGGTGAACCCGCTCGCCCTCGAGGAGTTCACCGCGATGGAGGAGCGTCATACCTTTCTCAGCGAGCAGCTTGATGATCTCAGGCGCTCACGCGATGACCTCATGGACATCGTCAAGGAGGTCGATGGCCGCGTCGAGCAGGTCTTCACCGAGGCATACCGCGATATCGAGCGGGAGTTCACCGGCGTGTTCGCCCGGCTGTTCCCGGGCGGCGAGGGCCGCCTCATCCTTACCGACCCCTCCGACATGCTCAATACCGGCGTCGATGTCGAGGCCCGGCCCCCCGGCAAGAAGGTGAAGCGACTTTCCCTGCTGTCAGGAGGGGAGCGATCGCTCACGGCCGTCGCATTCCTTGTCGCCCTGTTCAAGGCCAGGCCCAGCCCGTTCTACGTGCTCGACGAGGTCGAGGCAGCCCTCGATGATGTCAACCTCGGTCGACTCATCGACATCATCGAGGAACTCAGGTCGAGCTCCCAGCTCATCGTGATCACCCACCAGAAGCGGACGATGGAGATCGCCGATGCGCTCTACGGGGTGTCGATGCGCGGCGACGGAGTGACCCAGGTGATCGGCCAGCGGCTGCGCGAGGCTGCTACCGCCTGAGCGCGCCCCTTAGCATCTGACAGGATGCCCGGCATGCGCATCTGACAGGATGCCCGGCATGCGCATCTGACAGGATGCCCGGCATGGACTCTGCCCTCGTCTATGCCGCGATCGCCGTCGCTGTCATCCTCACGCTCGCCATTTCAGTGGTGGCGTTGCGCCGCAGGGGTGGTGCGCAGGCAATCGAACCGGCTGCGTCAGCAGCCCTCACTGCCGAAACCAGAGAGGTCGAGACGAGCGCGATCGTCCTCGAACTCGAGGTTCCCGAGCCGGCAGCCGGACGCCTGCACCGGCTGCGAACACGCCTCGCGAGGTCGAACTCGGCAATCGGCCAGGGCCTGCTCGCCCTGCTGAGCCGTGACACGATCGACACCGCGACCTGGGACGAGATCGAGGAGACCCTGCTTCTCGCCGACCTCGGCGTCGGCCCGACGAACGAGATCATCGAGCGACTGCGCACGGCACTGCGCGTCGAGGGAGGTGCTCGGTCCGCCGATGCCGTGAAGGAGGCGCTCCGTGAGGCACTCCTCGCGCTCGTCGATCCGGGGATGAACCGCGAGCTTGTCACCGCTGCGCCGAACCGGCCGGCCGTCGTCATGATCGTCGGGGTGAATGGCACCGGCAAGACCACGACCACCGGGAAGCTGGCCAGACTCCTCGTCGCCGAGGGCAGGTCCGTCGTGCTCGGGGCAGCCGATACCTTCCGAGCGGCTGCGGCCGAGCAGCTCCAGACCTGGGGCGACCGGGTCGGGGCGGTGGTCGTCCGCGGGCCGGAGGGCGGCGATCCCGCGGCAGTGGCGTTCGATGCCGTGTCGGCGGGGGTTCGCGATGGCGCCGACACCGTCGTCATCGACACGGCCGGACGCCTCCATACGAAGACCGGGCTCATGGATGAGCTCGACAAGGTGAAGCGGGTCATCGAGAAGCAGTCGCAGGTCGACGAGGTGCTGCTCGTCCTTGACGCGACGACCGGGCAGAACGGACTCGTGCAGGCCCGGGTCTTCGCCGAATCCGTGAACGTCACCGGCATCGTCCTCACGAAGCTCGACGGCACTGCGCGGGGCGGCATCGTCATCGCGGTGCAACGCGAGCTCGGGGTGCCCGTCAAGCTCGTCGGGCTCGGTGAGGGCCCCGATGACCTTGCGCCATTCGATCCGGTCGAGTTCGTCGACGCGCTCGTGGCGGGCTGATCAATCCCTTGACCCCTTGACTTGACCGTCGATCGACTTCGGCGAGCGACGTAACACTGCTGTTACCGGGGGACCGTCCGTGTGATGAGCCCTTAACCCAGGCGCTGGGCGCCTGAAACGTCCGGCGACGACCATCTGGCCTGAGGGAAGATCCCAAGCGAGATGGAGACACAATGGAATCCGCGTTAGACACGGGCAACACAGCATGGCTGCTCACCGCATCCGCGCTCGTGCTGTTGATGATCCCGGGCCTGGCCTTCTTCTACGGCGGCATGGTTCGGTCGAAGTCGGTGCTCAACATGCTCATGATGATCATGGGCGCACTATTCATCGTCGGCATCCTGTGGGTGCTGTACGGCTACTCGATGGCATTCGGCGACTCCTACGGCCAGGCCGGGCTCCTCGGGAATGTGACCCAGTACCTCGGGCTTGAGGGCCTCATGGTGGACGACCCGGAGGCCGGCGTACCGGCGATGGCCTTTGTTGCGTTCCAGGCGATGTTCGCGTGCATCACCGTCGGTCTCATCGCAGGCGCGATCGCCGACCGGACGAAGTTCAGCGCATGGCTCATCTTCGCGGGGATCTGGGCGACGATCGTGTACTTCCCGGTCGCCCACTGGGTGTTCGATCTCAATGGTGACAACGGTGGGTGGATCTACAAGCTCGGCGTCATCGACTTCGCCGGCGGTACCGCGGTCCACATCAATGCCGGGGCGGCGGCACTCATCCTGGCAATCGTCATCGGCCGTCGCATCGGATGGCCGAAGACGCCAATGAAGCCGCACAATCTCACGCTCGTCATGATCGGCGCTGCACTGCTGTGGTTCGGCTGGTTCGGATTCAATGCCGGTTCCCAGATCGCGGCGGACAACTCGGCCGCGGTCGTGTTCCTCAACACCTTCGTGGCGACCTGTGCCGCGGGCCTCGCGTGGCTTGCGACTGAGAAGATCCGCGATGGCCATGCGACGAGTCTTGGGGCCGCATCCGGCGTCGTTGCCGGGCTCGTGGCGATCACTCCGGCCTGCTCGGCGGTGAGCCCGCTCGGGGCGATCGCGATCGGCGCAATCGCCGGTGTCCTCTGCGCACTGGCAGTTGGCATGAAGTACAAGTTCGGGTTCGACGACTCCCTCGATGTCGTGGGCGTGCACCTCGTCGGCGGCCTCGTCGGGACACTGCTCATCGGCTTCCTCGCGACAGAGGCCGCACCTGCGGGCGTGAATGGCCTGTTCTACGGTGGGGGAGCAGATCAACTGGGCAAGCAGGCGATCGGCGCGGGTGCAGTGCTCGGCTACTCGCTCATCGCGACGCTCATCATCGCCCTCATCATCAAGGCGATCATCGGCTTCCGGATCGACGAGGACGAGGAAGTGAGCGGTATCGACCTCGCCGAGCACGCAGAGTCGGCATATGTTCTGGGCGAGTCCGGCGGCGGCGGGATCTTCGCCGGCGTCGGGCACGCAGCCCGCATCAAGTCTGAGGAGACGTCATGAAGCTCATTACCGCGATCATCAAGCCCTTCAAGCTCGAGGACGTGAAGGCGGCCTTGGAAGCTAAGGGAATCCATGGCCTCACGGTCTCCGAGGCGTCCGGGTTCGGCAGGCAGCGCGGCCATACGGAGGTGTACCGGGGGGCGGAGTACACCGTCGACCTCGTTCCGAAGGTCCGTGTCGAGGTTCTCGTCGACGATGTGAACGCTGAAGGCGTCATCGACGCGATCGTGGGGGCTGCCCAGACCGGAAAGATCGGCGACGGCAAGGTGTGGATGGTGCCGGTCGAGTCGGTGGTGCGGGTCCGCACCGGCGAACGCGGCGCAGAAGCCCTGTAGCGGCACCAGGCCTTCGGAATCCGCACGAACGTGGAACCCACCCTGACAACGTCCTTCCTCGAGGAACGCAGGGAACTCGTTCGCCGTCCCGGGCCCATCGGCTCGGGGCGGCGAACGGCGTTGACCGTCCTCACCGACGACTGGCTACGAGCCTTGTTTCGCGATGCGGAGGGCAGCGGGAGCGACGTGTGCCTCATCGCCGTCGGAGGTCACGGGCGCATGGAGATGGTGCCGGGCAGCGACCTCGATCTCGTTCTCCTTCACCGCACGGACCCTCGACGCGCAGCGCGGGCAGCGGACCGCATGTGGTACCCGATCTGGGACTCAGGCCTCAGGCTCGATCACAGCGTGCGCACGGTGGGCGAGGCACGGCGCATGGCGAGTGACGACATGAAGGTGCTCCTCGGAATGCTCGATGCCCGGGTCGTGGCTGGTGACGAGACTGTCGCGGAGCAACTGAAGGCGAGTGTTTTCGCGGACTGGCGGTCGATGGCGCCTCGTCGCATGCCCGATCTCCGGGCCCTCGTCGATGTCCGGCGCGAGCGATTCGGGGAGCTCGCGACCCTGCTCGAGCCGGATCTCAAGGAAGCCTACGGCGGCCTTCGGGAAGCAACGGTGCTGCGGGCGATCACCGCATCGTGGATCACCGACATCGCCCATGCCGGATGGGAGGAGGCCGTTGACTTCCTCCTCGATGCCAGGTGGGCGCTCCACGCCACCACCGGCCGATCAGATGACGTGCTCCGCCTGCAGGAGCAGGAGCAGGTCGCAGCGGCACTCGGGCTCGTCGATGCCGATGCGTTCCTGCGCCGGGCCTATGAGTCAGCGCGGTCGATTGCCTATGCGTCGGACTCCGCGTGGCACCGCGTGACCCGACTGACGAGCAAGGCTCCGAGATTCTCGCTGCGGCAGGTCCGGCGGCCCGGAGGCGACCGGGTACCGCTTGCCGAGGGGGTTGTCGTCCAGGCGGGGGAGGTGGTCCTCGCGACGGAGGCGCGTCCCGACCGGGATCCGACGCTCACCCTGCGAGCCGCGGCGGCTGCGGCCCAGTCCGGACTCCCGCTCGCACCTATCACCGTGCAGAGACTTGCCGCGGAGAGCGCACCGCTGCCGTATCCGTGGCCTCGCTCTGCGCGGGAGTCGTTCGTCACCCTCCTCGGCGCCGGCGCCGCGACAGTCGGGGTCTGGGAGGCGATGGATCAGGCAGGCATCATCGCGAGCCTGCTGCCCGGTTGGGAGGCTGTCCGGTCTGCGCCGCAACGCAATGCTGTCCATCGGTTCACCGTCGACCGCCATCTCGTCGAGACCGCTGTCCAGGCGAGCGCGCTCACCCGTTCGGTCGATCGCCCCGACCTCCTCCTCGTGGCTGCACTGCTGCACGACATCGGAAAGGCGCGCGGCGGCGATCACAGTGTCATCGGGGCGGAGCTCACTGCTGGTCTTGCGCCAATGATGGGGTTCAACGAGGAGGAGACCGGCATCATCGTCACCCTCGTGCGGCATCATCTGCTGCTCGTCGACACTGCGACGCGACGCGACCTCGACGATCCGGCAACGTCGGCGTTCGTCGCTGAGCGGATCGGCTCAGCCGAGTGCCTGGAACTCCTCACGACGCTGACGCGGGCGGATGCGCTCGCGACCGGTCCGGCCGCCTGGAGTGAATGGCGTAGCCGCCTCGTCGATGACCTGGCCCGACGCTGTCTCGCCGTGCTGGCCGGCCGGCCGGCACCGCATGCCCCGACACTGACCGAGGGGCAGCTGTCGGCGCTGGAGCAGGAGGGCATCGTCGTCCACATGGAGGCCCATGAGGACCACTACAGCGTGACTGTCGCTGCACCCGACCGGGTGGGCCTCCTTGCGACCGTCGCAGGGCTGCTGTCCCTCCACCGACTCCACGTGCGCGCGGCTCGCGTCGTGACAATCGGCGAACGCGCGGCGCAGGTCTGGACGGTGCAGCCGATGTTCGGCGAGCCGCCTGGGAGCGGCCAGTTCTCGCAGGATCTACGCAGGGCGCTTGACGGCGACATCGACGTGCCGGCTCGGCTTCGTGAGCGCGATGATGCGTATGCCCGAACGCCGGCGGTCTCACGGCCCGCGCCCCGGGTTGACGTCCTTACGGATGCCGCGGACCGCTCGACGGTTCTCGAGGTCAGGGCTCATGACGAGTCAGGGCTGCTGCACCGCATCGCGAGCGCCGTCTCGGCAGCCGGCGCTGGCATTGCAGGGGCAAAGGTCGCAACATTGGGCTCCGAGGCGGTCGATGTGTTCTTCCTCGTCGATGCCGACGGGCTGCCGCTCTCCGAGGATCATGCGACCGCGGTGCAGGTCACGGTGACGAAGGCGCTCGAGCAGCAAGTACCCTGAGCCCGTGTTCGCGAATCTCTCAGACCGGCTGGCCGGCACCTTCAAGGGACTGCGCGGCAAGGGCCGCCTGTCCGAGGCCGATGTCGATGCCACCGTGCTCGAGATCCGCACGGCCCTCCTCGAGGCCGACGTCGCGGTCCCTGTGGTCAGGGCCTTCACCGCCGTCGTGAAGGAGCGTGCGCTCGCCGCAGCGGCATCCGGCGCGCTGAACCCCGCCCAGCAGATCGTGAAGATCGTGCACGAGGAGCTCGTCGCCGTGCTGGGTGGCGAGGCCCGGCCGCTCCGCCTGGCGAAGCAGCCCCCGACCGTCATCGTGCTCGCCGGACTTCAGGGCGCGGGCAAGACGACACTTGCCGGCAAGCTGGCACTTCAGCTCAGGGGGCAGGGTCATGCTCCCCTCCTCGTCGCGGCCGATCTGCAGCGTCCGAATGCGGTTGACCAGCTCCGCGTCATGGCCGAGCGGGCCGGAGTCGCGATCTTCGCTCCCGAGCCGGGCAACGGCGTCGGCGATCCGGTCCAGGTGACGAAGGATGCGAGGGCCTACGCCCTGCAGAAGCAGCACGATGTCGTCATCGTCGATACGGCTGGCCGCCTTGCGATCGATGCCGAGCTCATGCAGCAGTTGCGCGAGGTCAAGGCGGCGGCGCAGCCGGACGACACGCTGTTCGTCGTTGACGCCATGATCGGTCAGGACGCCGTCCGTACCGCCGAGGAGTTCATGCAGGCGGTGGGCTTCGATGGCATCGTCCTGACGAAGCTCGACGGTGATGCTCGCGGCGGCGCGGCGCTCTCGGTCAAGGGCGTTACCGGCAAGCCGATCATGTTCGCATCCGTCGGCGAGAAGCTCACCGACTTCGAGGTCTTCCACCCGGACCGCATGGCATCGCGCATTCTCGACATGGGCGACATGCTCACGCTCATCGAGCAGGCCGAGCGTGCGTTCGACGCAGAGCAGACCGAACGCATGGCGAAGAAGGTCGCGAAGGGCGAGGACTTCACCCTCGACGACTTCCTCGAGCAGATGCAGGCCGTGAAGAAAATGGGCTCGCTCGGCAAGATCCTGGGCATGCTGCCCGGCATGGGCGATATGAAGGCGCAGCTCGATCAGGTCGATGATCGTGATCTTGATCGCGTCGCCGCGATCATCCAGTCGATGACGCCCGGCGAGCGAGCCGATCCGAAGATTCTCAACGGCTCCCGCCGACTGCGAATCGCCAAGGGTGCCGGCACGACGGTCACCGAGGTGAACGGACTCGTCGATCGGTTCGCCCAGGCGCAGAAGATGATGAAGCAGATGGGCAAGGGCGGCGGAATGCCCGGGATGCCCGGCATGGGTGGAATGCCCGGCATGGGGGGCGGCAGCAAGAAGTCGAAGGGCAAGTCCCAGGGGTCGGCGAAGGCCAAGAAGGGACGCTCAGGCAACCCGGCGAAGCGCGCCGACCAGGAGTCGGGCGTCGCCATGGCACCGGCCTCTGCCGGCCCCGGCTCGATGCTCGGCATGGGCGCAGGCGGGCGCGTCGAGGATGCCGCGAGCCTCGAGCTGCCCGACGAACTGAAGCGTCTGCTCGGCTAGCAGGGGTGCTGGTGTTCATCAGGCTCCGGCATCTGGCAGGATAAGGGAGCATTTGCCGATCCGGTTGGCCCTCTATCCCTCCGGACCAGCACCCAGCAAGGTTTTCGCTCGAGGTCGTGTCCCCACGCGATCGAAGGCGCGTGCCGCCCCAATCAACAGGAGAAACGCCCACCGTGGCCGTCAAAATCAAGCTCAAGCGCATCGGCAAGATCCACGCTCCCCAGTACCGCATCGTCGTCGCTGACGCGCGCACGGCGCGCGACGGCCGGGCGATCGAGGAGATCGGCATCTACCAGCCGATGAACGACCCGAGCATCATCAAGGTGAATTCCGAGCGGGCGCAGTACTGGCTCGGCGTCGGCGCCCAGCCGACCGAGGCAGTGATGGTGCTCCTCAAGATCACCGGCGATTGGCAGACCTTCAAGGGCCTTCCGGGTGCCGAGGGCACCCTGCGCGTCGCCGAGCCGAAGGTCGCCAAGGTCCTCGTGTTCGAAGCGGCCGTCCAGGATGCAGCCAAGGAGCCGAAGACTCCCGTGAAGCGTCCCAAGCTCGATACCGCAGTCGAGGCCCCCAAGTCTGAGGCTGCAGAGGCAGTCGTCGAGGCTGAGGTCGTCGAGGCTGTTGAAGCAGTAGAGGCGGTCGAAGCGGTTGAGGTCGCAGAGGCCGTTGTCGCGGAGGCCGTTGTCGAAGAGGCCGTTGTCGCAGAGGACACTGCCGAGCCCACGGATGCCGCCTGATGCTCGAGGAGGCCCTGGGCCATCTCGTGCGTGGCATCGTCGATCATCCCGAGGACGTGACGGTGAGCGAACGCTCGCAGCGCCGCGGCCAATGCCTCGATGTGCGGGTGCATCCCGAGGACATGGGCCGGGTCATTGGGCGGGCGGGGCGCACCGCGTCTGCCCTGCGTGCGGTTGTCACGGCACTCAACGAGGGTCGCGGCGTGCGCATCGACTTCCTTGATGTCGCTGAGCGCTGACGATCACTCCTCTATCCCCATGCGCGTGGTCGTCGGCCGCCTCGGTCGCCCTCACGGCATTCGCGGTGAGGTAACGGTCGAGGTTCGCACCGACGAGCCTGACATGCGATTCGCACCAGGAACCGTGCTCTTTGTCAATGGATCCGATCGGCGGCTCACCGTCGACCGGATCCATTGGCATTCCGGACGACTGCTCGTCACCTTCGACGGAATCACCGATCGAACGGCGGCAGAGACCTTGCGTGGGTTTGTCGTCGAGGTCGAACGAGCCGTTGACGAGACGCCGGAGGATCCGGAGGAGTTCTACGACAGCGCGCTGACCGGGTGCGTGGTCGAGGGGCTCGATGGCGTGGTGATCGGCGTTGTGGCCGAGGTGATCCACCTGCCGAGTCAGGACATGCTCTCCGTCCGAACACCGGATGATGACGACGTTCTCGTGCCATTTCTCGTCCGATTCGTCCCGACCGTCGACATTGCCGCGCGCCGTATCGTCATCGATCCGCCTGACGGCCTCATCGAACAGGCCGACTAGTCGTGCGGATCGACATCGTCTCGATCTTTCCCGAGTACCTCGATCCGCTGAGGCTGTCGCTCGTGGGCAAGGCAGTTGACGCCGGCCTGGTCAATCTCGGGGTGCACGACCTTCGCTCGTTCGCCCATGACCGCCACCGCACCGTCGATGACACGCCATACGGCGGGGGTCCGGGCATGGTCATGAGTCCGGTTCCCTGGGGGGAAGCCCTCGACCAGATCGCGGGCGCTCATCCCGGCGAGCGGATTGACGGCGGCACTATGACGGGCGGGGGCGTCCGGCCTCTGCTTGTCGTCCCTACCCCGTCGGGGGAGCGCTTCACTCAGTCGGTTGCGCAGCAGTGGAGTGACGAGCCGTGGCTGGTGCTCGCCTGCGGGCGGTACGAGGGCATCGATACGAGGGTTATCGAGCACTACGCCGGGCGCAGCGACTGGGCCGGCGTCCGGGAGGTGTCCGTCGGTGACTACGTGCTGGCGGGGGGCGAGGCGGCAGCGCTCGTCATCGTCGAGGCAGTGGTGAGGCTCATTCCCGGGGTCCTCGGCAATGCGGCGAGCGTCGCCGACGACTCCTTTGCCGCGGGATCGATGGAGCGTCTTCTCGAGGGGCCGGTGTACACCAAGCCTGCCGAGTGGCGGGGCATCGACGTCCCGGAGATCCTCATGAGCGGTCACCACGGCAGGATCGCGGCGTGGCGAGCCGAACAGGCGCATGCCCGCACGCGTGAGCACCGACCCGATCTCCTGGGGTAGCGCCTGGCCTACCGATGCACATGCGCAAGCCCCCTCCTGAGGTCGAGCGACTCCCGACGGCCGGATTCGTTCGAAGCGGCCGGCTGTGACAGACTATGCACGCTCACGATGAACTGCCGAAGCAACCCGCCACAGGGGAGTGCACCGGTGTCGTGGTTCAACCGCTGCGCTTGCAGCCTGATTCAATCCCACAACCGTGGGCGACCTGTGGCGCCTGCAGGAAGCGATGACCAATGAAGACTCTC
>CALPZT020000002.1 GCA_943328365.2 Bifidobacterium breve
ATGAACCTCCATGCGCCAGCTGCTGCGGGGCGTGGCCGCGCGGAGTGCGTCGGCGATGTCCTCGATCGGCACCCCGAGGCACACACCGACTGCGGCCGCAGCGAGCGCATTGAGCACCGAATGCTCGCCGTGCAGCAGGAGTGAGACCGGAACCGCCTGGTCGTCATGGTGCAGGGTGAATGATGGTCGGGCTTGACTATCGAGGCGCACATCGGTCGCCCGGACATCGCTGGTCGCGGCAGTTCCGAAGGATACGACGCTTGCCAACGTCCGACGAGCCTGCGTGACGACGGCAGCATCGTCGGCGTTGATGACCGCGAACCCCTCGCTTGGAAGCCCCTCCAGGATCTCGCCCTTGGCTCGCGCGACGCCTTCGATGGTCCCGAGCATGCCGACGTGCGCGAGCCCGATGTTGATGAGCACGCCAACAGACGGAAGGGCGATCTCGCAGAGATACTGAATATGACCCTCGCCGCGCATGCCCATTTCGAGAACGAGGTACTTCGTCGCCTCATCAGCTCGCAAGATGGTGAGCGGGACTCCCACCTCGGTATTGAACGACCCCGCAGCTGCCACAGTCCGGCCACGGCGGGAGAGAACCTCGGCTATGAGGTCCTTCGTACTCGTCTTGCCGCTCGACCCGGTGATCCCGACGACCGTGCACTGCAGCCGATGCACCCGGACCCAGTGTGCGAGCCGACCAAGTGCGAGAACAGGGTCGTCGACGACGATGCAGGGGCCGTCGAGCATGCGTGAGGCGAGCGCAACGCAGGCTCCGCCGGCGAATGCAGCCGATGCGAACTCATGGCCGTCAACTCGATCACCGGCGATGGCAACGAACATGGCGCCGGGAGCTGCCTGCCGCGAATCGACAATGACATCGGTGACGATGGCCTTTGCATCCACGTGAGCGCAGGTTCCGCATACGGCATCGGCGATCTCGCCAACCGTCATCGGGATCATGTGTCGCTGTCCTTCCGCGCGGGGCGCTCACCCTGCGTCTCGCTTCCCTCGAGTCCAAGCGCACGGGTCACTTCGCGTCGGTCATCGAAGGGCAGCACTTCGCCTGCGATCTCCTGCCCCTGCTCATGTCCCTTTCCAAGGACGAGCACGACATCCCCGGGCCGAGCGTGATCGACGGCACGGATGATCGCCAGTCTCCGGTCAGCGACCTCCTCGACCTCTGCGCGTGACCCGGACGAGTCAGTGCCCGAGAGAACCGCAGCCCGAATCAACGCGGGGTCCTCAGAGCGAGGATTGTCATCCGTGACGATGACGATGTCGGCGCCTGCCGCGGCCCGAGCACCCATGAGGGGTCGCTTCGACCGATCGCGGTCGCCGCCAGCGCCGATCACCACGATGATCCGACCGGTGACATCGGGCCGCACACCGGCGATGACCGCCTCGATGGCATCGGGCGAGTGCGCATAGTCGACGATCGCGGTGATCGGTCCCCCTCGTCCGATCCACTCCATCCGACCCGGTACCCGCACTCCGGCGATTCCTTCGGCAGCCACGGAGCCTTCGATGCCGAGTTGGCGGAGCATGACGAATGCGCAGAGGGCATTCGCCCGGTTGAATGCTCCTGGCAGTGGCATCTCGAGTGGCGTTCGCTCGCCGCCAGGCCCGATGACATCCCAGCCGCGAGCGGTCTCGTCAATTGTCCAGTCGGCAGCAGGTCCCGCTGGATCAGTGGACCATGTGGTGGTCGGAACCGATGCCTGCGAACTCAGCCGCCTTCCCCACTCGTCATCGACGCCGACGACTGCGCATGCACAGCGCTCAGGGGTGAACAGGGCCGCCTTCGCTGCGAAGTAGTCCTCCATGGTTCCGTGGTAGTCGAGGTGATCCTGGCTGAGGTTGGTGAAACCCGCGACTGCGAATCGCACTCCGTCGACGCGGCCCTCCTCGAGGGCGTGGCTCGACACCTCGACGGCTATGGATTCCACACCCGCCTCTCGCATGACCCCGATTATCGCGTGAAGATGGGGTGCTTCCGGCGTGGTGCGACTCGACACGAGTTGCGTGTCGTGAACTCTGATCCCGATCGTCCCGATGACCCCCGTCATGCGACCGGCGGCACGCAGGCCAGCCTCGAGCATGTAGGAGACGGTCGTCTTGCCGTTCGTTCCGGTTACTCCGACGAGCGTCACCGCGTCGGCCGGGCGGCCGTAGACGGAGGCCGAGATCATCCCGAGGAAGGATCGTGGCGCTGCGACCTCGATCACCGGGACGAGTCTGCGCACCTCCTCGGTCAGCATGCTCACTCCCTCGCCATCCGTGAGAATGGCGACAGCGCCACTGGCGACGGCCTGACTGCCGAAAACCGCTCCGTGCATGACGTGGCCGGGCATCGCGGCGAACAGGTCGCCCGGCCGGACGAGCCTGGAATCGAGCTCGATTCCGGTCACTGGTCCTCGTTCGCTTCCATGGACCAGCACGCTCGGATCTCCGATGACCGAAACGACCTCGTCGAGACCCATCTCGCGCCGTTTCGGCCTAGGCGGTTGCTCCATGCGGCTACCGCTTGGTTTCGACGACGAGAGGAAGGTTCGGCGGCTTGGTGCCGGTGGGTGGAATGTGCCGTGCCTGCAACGCATATGTCATGACCCGCTTGAAGACGGGCCCGGCGAGCTGACCGCCGTAGCGCCCCTTCTTCGGATTGACGAGTGCGACGGCAACGACCAGCTGCGGATCATCCAGCGGCGCCATTCCGATGAACGATGCAACCACTCCGTCACCGTATCCGCCGTTCACCGGGTCGAACATCTGGGCTGTGCCGGTCTTGCCCCCGACGCGATACCCCCTGATCTTCGCCTTGGGCGCGGTACCGCCCTCCCCAACCACGGCTTCGAGCATGAGGCGAATCTGCGCCGCCGTGCCCGGCGACACCACTCGGGTGGTCTTCGGCGCCGGAATCGGCACCTTTGTCCCGTCCGGATTGGTGATCGACTGGACGAGCGTTGGCTCGATTCTCACCCCGTCGTTCGCGATCGTGGCAAAAATGCTCGCGGCCTGGACGCTATTGAGGCTCAGCCCCTGCCCGAAGGCGATCGTCGGAAATGTCGTGGGAGACCACTCCGAAAAGGGCGGGACGCTGCCGGAGCCTTCCCCCGGGAAATTCAGCCCGGTCTTCTCGCCGATGCCGAACTTCTTGAGGTATCCGAGGAGGACTCGCCCGCCGATTCTCTCCGAGGCCATGATCGCGCCGATGTTGCTCGACTTCGCCATGATCCCGGTGAGGGTGAGGACTTCTGTGCCGTGCGCATCGTGGTCGCGAAACACCTTGCCACCGCGTTCGAGGGTGCCCGGGATCTCAAAGGTCGCGTTGATGTTGGACGCCCCCTCGTTGATCACCGCCGCGAGGGTCATGACCTTGCTCGTCGAACCCGGCTCGTAGGCATCGCGGAGGGCACGGTTGCCGCGCTGCGCCGCCGGTGCGCTCGCAGCGTCGTTGGCGTTGAAGGTCGGCTCGGTTGCGAGCGCGAGGATGTGCCCGGTGCGGGGATCCATGACCACGACCGTGCCGCTGTCAGATTGCGACTTGCGAACCTTCTCGGCGATCACCTGCTGGGCGATGTACTGGATATCCCGGTCGATCGTCAGCCCGATATCCACGCCCGCAGTCGCATCGACCCTCGTCTTCTCGCCGGTGGGAATGGCACTCCCACCCGAGCCACGCTCGTAAGTCGTGGTGCCCTCGATCCCCGAGAGCTGCTTGTCGAAGGCGTACTCGATACCCTCGAGCCCAGCCCCCTCAGCACCGACGAAGCCCACCACATTCGCGGCGAGGTCATCGGCAGGATAGATCCGCCGAGACGATGGGGCTCCGATGATTCCGGGAATGCCGAGTTCCTCGATCCGACGCCACGTTTCCGGGGTGATGCCCTTTTTCACGACGACGAATCGACGTTCGCCGGTCAGTCTCGCCGCGAGATCCTCGGCATCCATGCCGAGGATCGGTGCGAGCTGAGCACCGGCCGCCCGCGGGTTCATGATGACCGTCTGATCGGCAGTCACATCACGAGACTCGACAGTCGCCGCGAGAATCGCTCCATTGGCATCGACGATGGAGCCCCGCAGCGCGGGTAGCTTGACGGTGCGCAGCCGTTGATCGAGTGCTTGCCCGGCGAGCGCCCCGCCCTTGACTGCTTGAAGTTCGACAAGACGCACGGCGAAGGCGCCGAGGACAAGCCCGGTGATGACAATGAGTGCAATGCCTCGCTTGCGCGGGTCACCGAGGGTGAGGAAATCCCGGCTCACCGGCCTGCGGTAGCCCTTTGAGTCGCGCAACGGCTTGGCACGAACGGGAGTGCGCGTTTGGCTCATCGTGTGACCTCGGGCGCAGGGACCTCGCTCGAGGGCTCCTCGCCGGCAGCAGTTGCGTTTGCCGATCCGGCATTCTTCTTCTTTTTCTTCTTCGCGTCCTTCTTCATCACGATCACGTCAGCGGCGGCAGGAGCCGGCTGACCAATGACCCTGCCATCGGGCACGCTCAGAAAGACCGGAGAGTCGGTTGGAACCATGCCGAGCGCCCGTGCCTTCGCCTCGAGCACCGTGGGGGCAGAGAGCGCCGCCACCTGCTCGCGGAGCACTGCCTGGGCCTCAGTCAGTCTCGTGGCCTCCTGCTGCAGATCACCGATACGGAAGGCGCCTTGCGCCATTGACGTGTTGATGAGCAGGTTCGTGAGGAAACCGCCAGCAAGGAGGGCGATGACGATGAGCACGAAGACCCCGCGGCTCGCGCGCTCGGCCCGCGGTGGCGCCACGACTCGAAGCGCAGGTTCCTGCCCTTTGCGGGCGCGGGCGCCTCTCGTCGCGTATTCGGTGGACGAACTTCTCGGCAGTGGGCGCCGATCGTCGAGTGCAGTGACGCTCATGCTGCCACCGCCAGGCGTTCTGCTGCCCTCACGCGGACCGATGCAGACCGGGGATTCTCGGCGAGCTCGCCTGCGGTTGGCTGCTCCGCCCCCCTTGTGATGAGTCGGAGCCACGGCTTCATCGAGTCGGGAACAACAGGTAATCCATGGGGTGCCCTCACCCGCGCGCCCTCGGCGAGGGCTCGCTTCACGATGCGGTCCTCGAGCGACTGGTACGCCATGACGACGATGCGCCCGCCGACAGCAATGCTGTCCAGGGCGGCCGGAATAGCCCGCTCGAGCACCGCGAGTTCGGCGTTGACTTCGATTCGCAGAGCCTGGAAGGTGCGCTTCGCCGGATTTCCGCCCGTTCGCCGGGTTGCAGCCGGGATCGAATCTCGGATGAGCTCGACCAGCCGGCCAGAGGTCGTGAAGGGTGCGACTTTCCGCTCCCTCACGATGCGAGACGCGATTCGCGTCGCAAACTTCTCCTCGCCGTAGTCGCGCAGCACGCGAACGAGCGCGCCGGTCTCATAGGTATTGAGCACGTCGGCCGCGGTGAGGCCGGAGCTTTGGTCCATGCGCATGTCGAGCGGCGCATCGACTGAATAGGCGAAGCCCCGCTGTGTCTCGTCCAACTGCATCGACGAGACACCGAGATCGAAAAGAATGCCTTGGACCGTCGTGAAGCCGAGGGATCCGAGCACCTCATGCAACTCGTCGTAGACCGCGTGCACGAGCGTTGCCCTCGACCCGAAGGGTGCAAGGCGAGCTCTAGTGAGTTCCAGCGCCGACGTATCCCGGTCAATCCCAATGAGTCGTAGCTCAGGGAACCGTTCGAGGGCAGCCTCGGCATGGCCGCCGAGGCCAAGAGTGGCGTCGACGAGCACAGCGCCTGGCACCTGGATTGCTGGAGCCAGGAGAGCCAAGACACGGTCCGGCATGACCGGTACGTGACGCTCGGAGGGAGCCATCGGTCAGTTCAGCTCCAGGTACGGACCAGGATCGCGAGCGCCACCATGGTCCCGCCGGTCATGGCGAGCGACACGAGCAGGACCGCAAGGTCACGCACTGCCTGCCGGGTTGCGCGCGAGGGCGCCGTGATCATTGCCATGGGCTATCTCCTTTTCGATCCCGTTCGTTCGACGATTCCTTGTTGGGAATGAAGCGGTTCGTCATCTCATGAAGCCTTCGTTCCTTGCACGGCGAGTTCCGGTCGATGCTGCCTCGCGGATATCGCGAGGTCAGGTCCCCGCCCGCTCCCTCCGCCTCCTGCCCTGGCGCCGGGGAAGTGCGTCAGGACAGGAGCGTGGAGCGGGTGGAGACCTCACCTCGCGAACGCGTCACAGAAGGCCGGGGATGACCTCCTCATTGATCGATGAATATGCGTCCTCGTTGCTCGTGAGGTACGAGGTCCACGCGGCCGCATCCCAGATCTCCACCGTTTGGCCGTTGCCGACAACGACCACGTCACGGTCCAGTCCGGCGTACTCCCGCAGGACCGGCGGAAGGGTTACCCGGCCCTGCTTGTCAGGCTGCTCGTCGAATGCGCTGGAAAAGAGGACCCGCAGGTACGCGCGGACCTTCTCATCGGAGCGAGACGCCTCGCCGAGACGTGCCGCGTATGCAGTGAATTCGGTGGCAGGCCAGACGACAATCGAGCGGTCCTGTCCCTTGGTGAGGACGAGACCGGGGGCCAGTGCCTCACGGAATTTCGCTGGCAGGACGAGTCGGCCCTTGTCGTCCAGGCGCGGGGCATGGGTGCCGAGAAACATTCGACCCACCATCCCCTCTCGTCACACACGTGACTCTGATCGTGCCAAGTTGCGCCACTGTACTCCACTTTCCTCCACCGTCAACCATTTCGACGGTGAATTTCATGTGTTCCCTCCACCGCACCAGGCAAGAATGACCGGTCTTCGGGCCGCCATCGATGGCATCCGGGGCCGTCATCCACATACCGTGATGTGGCAGACACCTTGGAGGACACCCATGACCGCACGCCCAAACATCGCGCGCCAGCGCCCTCCGCAGTTTCCGATTCGCGCCACATCTGCGCTCCTCTCGGGTGCCGTCGTCCTGGCGCTCCTCACGCTGGCCGTCCCGTCTCCGGCCATTGCGGATGTCGGGAGCTGGACGCGACTGTCCGCCACGGCCGGAGGCGGCTACCCCACGATCGCAAACATCGACGAGCCAACGCTCGGACGTCTTGGCCCAGACCTCCAGGTCGTGTGGCCGGTGCAGACGAGCACCTCAACTGCCGAGTACCAGCAGGCGATCGTCAGCCGCGAGGGTCGGGCGACGCTGAGGGCGACACCGATCCTCACCGGTTGGGCGGAACTCACCTCCGATCCGCGACTCATCACAGTGGGCGGCACCCAGTTCCTCGCCTTCAGCGGCCTTCGCAGCACCGACTCGAGCGACCCATTCGCCGCAGGAGCCGAGTACTTCTTGACCTCCGCTGACGGACGAACCTGGGAACTCGGACAGGGTTCCCTCTCCGAGTCGACGAGCGCCTATGCGGACTACGGGAACGACGCAGTCGACAGCGCCGGCACCCCGGTGTGGGTCGGAAACCCGGGAACGGTCACCGGTATCCGCTGGCAGTCCGGCACGTCACCAACCATTCCCTCACCGACTGGCGCGGGAGGCTCCTTCTCGCTCACGGGATGCTGCGCCTACAGCGCCGCCGCCGCTCGGGATGACTCGACAGGCGCGGTCATCGCCGCCTTCTACAGCAACAGCAATGACGGAGCGGAGCAGGGCGTCCAGGTCGGACAGATACTCCCCGCCCCCGGAGCCTTCAGCCAAGCGCCCGGCTCCGTCACGACATCAGGTGGTTCGGCCGATTCCCTCTCCCCCGATCAGCGGGTGGCGATGGTGTCGCGACCGGGTGGCGGCGTTCTCGTTGCCTACAAGGTCGGTTACCCAACGACGAGCCGGATCCGCGTCTGGCAGGCGGGAACGGCGAGGCAGTTCGATATTCCTGGCTCCAGCGGTGCCCGAAGGATCTCAATGGCAGCGGAGCCCGGCGGACAGGTATGGGTCACCTGGATTGCCGGCGACCGGGTGAAGTCAGCCCGGCTCAATGCCACCGGCGTCGTACCGCGATCCACGATCACCTGGGCGGGACCACCGCAGACGTCAACCCTATGGAAGGTCGGCACCTCATCCGGGTCGGCGAAGCGCCTCGATGTGGTCATCACCGCCAGCGGAGCAGGTGGGTCCATCAACGTGTGGCACCGTCAGGCCCTGCGACGCTGAACGGGCGCAGGATCCGCTGACCGCGCCCAAGATTCAAGGGGAGCGTTGTTCGAGCGCACCTGAGTTATCGTCAGCGCATGCAGGAACGCCGAATCCCCATCGGACCCCTGCGGTCGACGGCGATCATCATCGCCATCGTGATCGCAGTTCCAGCCGTTGCCGCGGTCGCATCATGCTCAGGACCTGCGAACTCATCGGTGGACTCGTCAGCAACGGCAAGGCCGACCAGCTCTCCGACTCCGGACCCGATCATCACCCCCGCAGCGGCGCCGCTGCCGACGTCCCCTCTCACCGGACTCACCGAAATGTCACCGGCACCCGTTCTCGTCGTGAAACTCGACAACACTCGCAATGCACAGCCGCACGCGGGCCTGACGGATGCCGACATCGTCTACATCGAGGAAGTCGAATACGGAATCACCCGGCTTGCCGCCGTGTTCTCGAGCACGGTCCCCGAGCGCATCGGGCCGGTACGCTCCGCCCGGATCACCGACATCGACCTACTCGCTCAGTACGGGAGCCCTGCGTTCGCATTCTCAGGAGCCCAGCGCAAACTCCTGCCCGAGCTCGCCGCGGCGCCATTCATCGACATCTCTCCGAACAAGGGAGCATCGAGCTACAGCCGGGATTCGAACCGGCGGGCACCGTACAACTACTTCCTCGACGGCACCGTTGGCCTCAAGCGTGCCGAAGACGCCACGGTGGACCATGACATTGGGTTCACGTTCTCCGACGAACCGCCCGCCGGTGGGTCCCCCGCCATGAAGGCACGAATGGAGTGGAGCTACGCATCCGCCTCGTTCTCCTACGACGAGCAGACCCGCCTCTACCGTGTGCACCTGAACGGCGAGCGAGCCAAGGCCGAGGAGCATGACCGCGGGCAGAATGCCTCCACCGTCATCATCCAATACGTCGATCAGCAGCCTTCCGCCTACTTCGACAAGGGCGGCGGCAACACCCCGCACGCCGACACGATCGGACGCGGCCGGGCAGTCGTGCTTCGCGATGGCAGGTCCTGGGATGTGCGGTGGTCGCGACCAGACGCCGAATCGGGCACGACCTTCACACTGGCCGATGGCTCGTCCATGCCCTTCAAGCCCGGCCAGCAGTGGATCGTCCTGCTCGACCGCGATCGCACGGCCAAGATCACGGCGCCGGTTCCTGCGACCGCTGGTCCTCTTCCGGCACAGACGGGATCGTCATCACCCAGTCGTGGATGACACTCGTCCGCATGACGACGTCCTGAAGGGATCGATTCTTCCGGCTCACGAACGCCCAGAGCAGCCCGATCGGCACCGCGGCGCAGAACACCGCTCGAACCGCAGCGCCCGCCCAGCCGAGTTGATCCCCCGCATGGTTCACGACGCGCAAGCCCATGATGTGGCCACCGAAACTGCGCCCGGTAATCGCCCAGCCCCATGTCCAACTCGCCCAGAGGAGCGCGGCGCCAAGCACGATCGACCACTGGATGTGGGGGATCTCCATGCCGGCCGTCCGGACAATGATGAACCGGAGGATCGCCGCGCAGGCATTGATGATGATGACGGTCACCACGACGAGGCCGAGGTCAATGAGGGCAGCCAGGCCTCGGGTCACGGCTCCAGCTCGGTGACCCTGAAAGGGTCGGGCCTCCCGCGGCACCGATGCCTCATCAACGTGAAGCGACTGGCCCCTTGCCGCGAGCGCCTCATATTCGCTGAACTTCATCGGATCTCGCCTTCGCTGCCTGATTCCTCGGCTGCAGCCGATCCCGGCGCGGCATCGCCAGGAGCGGTCGTCGCCCGTGCCTTGCGCCGCAGCAGGATTGCGTCGGTGACCCGCGCAATCGCCTGATCGATTCCAATCGACTGCATTCGAGCTGCATTCATCGCATCGGTGGCGATACCGCCTGTCGACTCGCGGATGATCCGCGGGAGGTCGATTTCATCGACGATGTAGTTCGCGAGGTCGATAAGCGGCAGTCGATCGATGATCGGCCCGAGATTCGCTTGCTCGACGATTCGATCGATGTCGACCCGATTGATCACCAGTTCCGTGAGGTCCATCTGATCCAGGGTCTCCTGCACCACCCTGTTCAGGTCAACTCGATCCAGGACCATCCGGGTGAGGTCAAGCCGATCGAGCACGAGGGCGAGGGCACCGGGCACCACTCGATTCAAGGTCTCGTTCACCGCACCCGACACTGCACGGTCGACGGCCACCGCGATCGTCGATGCCGCCCCGCCGACAGCAGACAGCAGCGACTCCAGCGGACCGGGATCCTGCTGGGGACGCTGCGGCAGGACGATGACGAGTTCGGCGCTTCCTGGCATGGACCCATCATGGGCCACGTCAGCGCGTGAGGCTACCGTCAGCACCATGCGCGCAGTGAAATGGTTGCTCCTGATCGTTGCACTCTTGGTCGTTACCGTCGCTGCTGTTGCCTTTGGCCTGATCGAACACAGAAAGAGCACGACAACAGCTCAACAGGACGCCCTCGCTGCGTTTTACCAGCCGCCGAGTCCCATCCCACGTGAACTCGGCACAGTCGTTCGCATGGAACCGCTGGGCGTCACCGTCCCGGGCGGTACCGGCTTTCGCATGCTGTACGTCTCGCAGCGGCCGGACGGCGAACCCGCCGTTTCAGGGGGCATGCTGTTCATCCCATCGACCCCTGCCCCGCCTGAGGGCCGGCCCGTCGTTGCGTGGGCCCACGGCACACTCGGCATGGGCGATGCCTGCACGCCATCGCGTTCGACAAACCCGTTGCAGGACACCGATAACTGGCTCGGCGAGATGATGGATCTCGGCTGGGTCGTCGTGTCGACCGACTACGTCGGAATGGGCACACCGGGGCCGAATCTCTACCTCGTTGCCCAGGCGGAGGCACGCGACGTGGTCAACTCGGTGCGCGCGGCCAGGAACGTGCCCGAGGCACACGCGGGCAAACGATTCATCGCGTGGGGTCACTCGCAGGGCGGCCACTCCTCGCTCTGGACGGGGCACCTCGCGCGAACCCTCGCACCCGAACTCGAGCTCATCGCGGTCGCAGCCGCTGCCCCCGCAGCGGAGTTGAACCGCATCATCGGTGCGCAATGGAAAACGCCGGTCGGGTGGGTTATCGGCCCGGAGGTGGAGCAGTCATGGCCAGTCGTCTATCCGCAACTGCCGCTTGAGGGAGTCATCACCGCTCGCGGGCTCGCAAACAGCGAGCGCCTCGCGAATGAGTGCATCGTGGTCGCTGGAATCGAGGGGCTCGCCCGTACCGACCTCGGACAGGACTACTTCGTCGCCGATCCCGTCACGAATGCGGCGTGGGCGGCAGCCGGCCGAGAGCAGACTCCGCAGCCGCTTCCCGCGGACATGCCGGTGTTCATCGCCCAGAGCACGGCGGACGCAGTAGTTCTGGCATGGCCCAATGGCGTGCTGCAGGACACGTGGTGCGCCGCGGGCTCGACCCTGTCGATGCTCTGGCTCGGCAAGGTCAATCACCAGGACACCGCAATGGTCGCCGGTCCTCAGGTCGTTTCCTGGATTGCCGATCGTTTCGCCGGACGTCCGGCTGGGCGTACCTGCGATGTTCCGCCCCCGGTACGCGCCCCTACGACAAGCGGCTAGAGGCCGCCTTCCTCGTTTCGCTTGCGCCACCTGTCCTCGAGGCGATCCATGAAGCCGCCTGATTTTGGCGCCTGCTGCGGCGCGGCCGGTGCCTGCGCGCCCGGCTCCTGCTCAGTCGCCGGTACGGATGGCATTCTGAATGCCGAGTAGGCGAGAACCGCTCCGACAAGCATGAGGGCGAACCCACCGACTCCGAGGGCGATAACGGTCGTGGTGACGCCCGCGAGGATGAGACCAAGGCCGACGAGGACGCCAAGAACGCCAAGTGCCGCACGGCCGCGCGATGCACGAGCCCCGCTTGCGGATCTCAGGCTCGTCGCGAACTTCGGATCCTCGGCGTAGAGAGCGCGCTCCATTTGGTCGAGCAGGCGCTGCTCATGCTCGGACAGCGGCATGGCCAAACCCCTTTCGTGGTCGCGCATCACAAACGTGACGCTCAAAACAAACGTTACGCTCCCAACAAGCATGACGCCCCGCGAGGAGACGGTACTCACCAAGGATATGCCTGAGCCGCACCAAACGGAACCTCAGCGGGTCATCCGGACCTGTCATGAACACCCGCGGACTCATCGGTGCGATCCGTCATCGCTGACAGGCAACTCGACGAGCCTCGCCGGACGCACGGACTTCGAGCCGAAACGGGCCCGAATCGCGTCAACGGCAATCTCTGCCTCGCGTCTTCCCTGCTCCGGGGCGCCGAGCGCAAGCTGTCGCGCTGCTCCTTGCGCAGGCTGGAGTCCCTCGACTCGAATCCCGACAAGACGAATCCTGGCCCGCTGCAGCCCAAGGGCATCAAACAGACCCCTGGCCGTGTCGTAGAGATCCTGGGTCACGTCGACCGGACCGGGCATCGTTTTGGAGCGGGTGATCGTCGTGAAGTCGGCGAATCGGACCTTCAGTTGGACAGTGCGACCGACCTGCCCGGTCAAGCGCAATCTGCCACCCACCTGATCGGCAAGCTTCAGCAGATGCGCATGAACAGCCTCTGCATCATCGATGTCGTCATCGAAGGTCTCCTCGGCACCAATGCTCTTCTCCGGCTCGCTCGGATTCACCCGCCGGGAATCCCGGCCCCAGGAGAGCTCGTACAGGTGCCGGCCCGCCGCCTGGCCAAGCACCCGCTGCAAGGTCGACACCGGGGTGCTCGCAATATCGCCGACCGTACGCAGGCCTAGTCGCTCGAGCTGCAGTTCGGTCTTCTCCCCCACGCCCCACAGCGCACCAACCGGCAGCGGGTGGAGGAACTCAATCACCTGATCAGCCGGCACGACGAGAAGGCCGTCCGGCTTGCTCCGGGTCGAGGCCAACTTGGCAACGAACTTCGTCGGGGCCACCCCGACCGAGCAGGTGATCCGCTGCTCATCGAAGACACGTGAGCGGATGAGCTCTCCGATGGCTTTTGGCGAGCCAAGCCGGCGCAGGGCTCCGGAGACGTCAAGGAAGGCTTCATCGAGGCTGAGCGGTTCGACGAGCGGGGTGATCGAGTGAAAGAGCGACATCACGCCCCTGCTGACCTCTGCGTACGCGCGGTGGTCTGGCTGGATGACGACAGCGTCGGGCGCCAGCCGGCGAGCCCTCGACATCGGCATCGCCGAGTGCACGCCCATCGCCCGTGCCTCATAGGTGGCAGAGAGGACGACCCCGCGGCCGCCGCCACCACCGACGATGACGGGCGTGCCTTGCAGCTCGGGCCTGGACCGCAGTTCGACGAGTGCATAGAAAGCGTCCATGTCGACGTGCAGGATCGTGCAGCCCGTATCCTCTGCACCGAGGCCTGTGGGCAGGCTCGACCGGCGCACCTGACTGCGACTCACGGTTGCCATCTTCTACCAGCCACAGCTCTTCTACCAGCCACTGCTCTTCTACCAGCCACTGCTGCTGCCCGGGCTGGCATGCCACAGTTTCCGGCCGGGCACGCTCGGCTGCTTTGCGGGGAGCGGAGAACTCCCGAGTTCAGATCCGGCCGGCCGCACATCTGCGTACGGCGACTGCCGGAACCCGCTCGCATGCACGAGCACCCGCTTGGGCCTCGGGGCATCGTCGGCTGCACGATCGGCATCGAGGAGGTCGAGGAGTGCTCCCGCGCCGCTCGCGAGCCACACATCGCGAACCCACCCCAGCTCCCATGCGCCGGTCGCTCGGACCGACACCCCGCGGGGACCGGTCCTGCGCACCTCGCCCCGGACAAGGAGCAGCCAGGACCCGAATACTGTTCGCGCGTACGGGCCCTGGACGTCTTCGAAGAAGGTGGCGTCGATCGGACCGGTGGAATCGTCGAGGGTGAGGAACACGACGCGACGGCCCGATCTGATGGGCGGGGTCTGCGTGGCCACCTTCACTCCGGCGATGAGCACCTCCTGCCGTGATCGGCAGGAGAGCATCCGGCTCGATCGTGTCACCCCGAGCTGCCGCAGCAACTCCGCATGGAAGTCCATGATGTGGTGGCTCACATCAAGTCCGAGCACGTCGAGCTCGGCTCGGACAAGTTCCGACGCGCTCATCTCAGGCAGTCCTGACGGGGTCAGCTCATCATCGCCGAGGGCAAAGGAGAGCTGGGCCGTACAGTCTTGAGTGCTCCTGCTGCTGCGTGAAAGATCTGCAATCTGCAGGAGCAGGTCGCGTCGGGTAATACGGCCGCGCTCGCGAACCTGCCGCGCGGAGTTGAATCCATAGACCGAGTCGAAAGCACCCGCAATGACGAGCCGCTCAATGGTCGGACGGGCCATGCCCGCACGATGCCAGGCATCGACGAGCGACGAGTACGGCTGACCGATCGCGATGCTCGCAACCTCGTCAGCGGAGATTCCCTTGACATCGGTGAAGGGCAGCCGCACCCCCCAGGCGCCATGCGGTCCGGGCTCGACCCGGTAGGCATTGGCGGAACGGTTGATATCGAGGCCGAGAACCTGCACACCGTGATTGCGGGCGTCGTCGAGGATGAGCCGCTTCGGATACATGCCCGGGTCATGCGTGAGGATCCCTGCATAGAAGGGTGCCGGGTAATGAGCCTTCAGCCAGGCGGACTGGTAGGTCGGCAGCGCGAAGGCTGCGGCATGCGCCTTGCAGAAGCCGAACGAGGCGAATGACCGCAGGACGTCCCAGACCTTCTCGACGACTGCAAGCGAATAGCCCCGGCGAATCGCAGCGGGATAGAACCACACCCTCACCTCATCGATGCCAGCGGGTGAGTTCATCGAGCGTCTGCTCTCGTCGGCCTCCGCCAGCGAGCACCCGGTCATGATCTCGACGATCCGCATCACCTGCTCGTGAAAGACCACGACCCCGTAGGTCTCCTCGAGCACCGGGCGCAAATCCTGGTGCAGGTACTGCGGCGCATTCCAGCCCTGGCGCGCTCGCAGGAACGGCGTGATCATGTCCGACTTCACCGGCCCAGGACGGAACAGCGAGATATCGATGATGAGGTCGCCGAACGTCTCAGGCGCAAACTTGCCGATGAGTTCGCGCTGGCCCGGCGACTCGATTTGAAAACAGCCGAGCGTGCGGGTCGTCCGGATGAGATCGAAGGTCTGCTCGTCATCAAGCACTGACGCATCGAGTTCGATGCGCTCTCCCATCGTTCGCTCGATCTCGTCGAGCGCGTGTGCCATCGATGACTGCATTCGAATGCCGAGCACATCGAGCTTGAGCAGGCCCATCTCCTCCACGTCGACCTTGTCGAACTGGCTCATCGGGTAGCCCGCCGCACTCGGCTCGACCGGGGTGCGGTCGAGCAGGGATGCATCCGACAGCAGCACCCCGCATGGATGCAGGGCAACATGCCGCGGCAGCCCGTCGAGGGACTCGACGAGGCCGAGAAAGGAATCGAGCTCGCCACGCGCGGCAAGCCTGCCGAAGCTGGAGTTGCGCAGCTCAGGCAGATCGGCGAGCGCTGCGCGCGCATCGCGGGCACGAATATGCGGGAACGCCTTGGCGAATGACCCGACATCGTCCGGCGGCATACCGAGCGCCGCCCCGACATCGCGGATCGCGTGCCGCACCCGATAGGTCTCCATCATCGACACGCATGCCACCCGCTCGGAGCCGAAGCGCTCGAAGATGAGGTCGTAGGCCTCGAGCCGCCGCGCGGACTCCACATCGATATCGATGTCGGGCAGGACACGTCGCAACGGCGATAGGAATCGCTCCATGAGCAGGCCGTGCCTGATCGGATCGACTCCGGAGATGCCGAGGAGGTGGTTGACGAGGCTGCCCGCCCCTGATCCGCGGGCGGCGACCCTGATACCGCGGTCCTTGATCAAGCGCACGACCTCCGCCACGGTGAGGAAGTACCCGGCGAATCCCATCCGTGCGATGGTCTGCAGCTCATCAGCGAGTCGCACACCTGCGGCACTGCGGTCTGCTGTGTCCGGGTAGGCACCGGCGATCTCGTCGGTACACCGCCGCTCCAGGATCACGTCGGCCTCGCGGACGGACGCGGTCGAATCGCTCGACACCCGGCGATTGAGCAGCACATCGAGCTCCGGAACGAAGACCTCGCCGAGGCCGAGATCCGCTGCCGGATCGATCACGCACTCCTGTGCCAAGGCTCGGGTTGCTCGCAGGAGGTCATTCGCGTTGCAACCGGCCGCCGCAGCGATCTCATCGGCCACCAGGGCGAGCTCAGCAGGGGTCTTCAGGTATGCCTCGCCATTATTCAGTGACAGACGGCGCGAGCTCAGCGGCACGAGGAGCCGGGCCGAGTCGAGGACATCGGCCACTCGCGCGTCACTGCGGTCCAGATGCCGCACCGCGTTCGTGAGCACGACCGGGATCTGCCGGCCATTCGCCCACTGCCACATTCGTGCCGCCGACGCGGTCGATGCCGGGTGCCCGGACACGGTTCGATGGCTGGTGAGTGCGACTCGCAGGTCGGGATCGACGATCGAACGCAGGGCGCCCAGCGCTGCATCGGCTCGGTCCGGCCGGCCATCGGCGAGTTGCGCCGCGACCTCCGACGTCCACCCAAGGAGCACGACAAGTCCTTCACCATGCTCGGAGAGCGCCTTCCATGGCAGCCACGGCAGCCCTCGATCGGTATGCGCGCCGCCGTGAGCGATCGAGACGACTCGGCACAGCGAGGCCCACCCACGCCTGCCCTTGGCGAGGAGGACGACCCTCGGTCGATGCTCATCGATCCACTGCCCACCGCGAGTCGGGGTGCGGCGGGTCACGCTCGCCCGCGGATCCGGGAGCAGCGACTCGACCGCGAGATCGACGCCGAGCACCGCCGCGATCGGCCCCCGCTCACAGGCCCGCACCCACTGCACCGCTCCGTACAGCCCGTCACGGTCAGCGAGGCCGATGATGTCGTGGCCGTCGGCAACGGCCCGGTCGACGAGCCGCTGCGGAGGAGCCGTGCCGTACTGCAGCGAGTAGCTCGACGCCACCTGCAGATGCGGCCATGCGTGTGCCATGAGTCATCAGATCCTTCGTGCACCGCCTCGGCTCAGGAGCCAGACGTCATGGGAAGTCGGAAGCAAAAGGCAGCGGTCGCCAGTTCAACGAGACACGGGGGGTTCGCCGAACTGGCGACCACTGCGTACCGGCTGTCGGGGGAATCAGCCGGGTCGGATGCCGATCAGCCGGTATGACGCAGCCCGGCGATCAGCATGGTCTGGTGGGGCAGGCCGAGCGTTCCGGTGACCCGGGCCAGGAAGGCATCGGCATCACGGACGAGGTCATCTGCCTCCCGCGGAGTGACGCACGGCACGCCGGCCTCTGCCGCAGAGCGCTTGCGTGCGCTCGTAGCGAAGAACGCTGCCCATTCAGTGAATTCGAACGCGACCTCGGGGAGCACCACCCAGACGCTGCGGACCTGCCGCCGGCGCTTGCCGCTCGGCCGGCTCCGCGCGGCGAGCACTGCTGCAGCCGCACGGAGGGCAGCAAGATGCGCTGCCGCATAGCGCTCGCACGGCGTACTCGCGATCACTGCCTCGGTCAGGCTCCGGCGGGCGGACGCAACGAGGTCACGGACTGCCGCAGGCAGCGGCGCGCTTACCGGTGCCGTGGCGTTGCCTGCCCAGGCCGGGCTCATCGGTGCGATCGTGCTCGTCAGGGTGGTCATGTCGCTCTCCTTGTCGATGCTGGACGTACGGCCCGGCTAGTCGTTGACCCGGAGGAGTCGCCAAGCATCGGCAACCACCGCCAGGTCGTACACACCGGAGGTTCCGGCGCGTGATACCGCTTCGACCCGCCAGACATCGCGATGCGCTGCCCGACTATTCGACCCTGCTAAGCCCTGCTCTCTCCACCACGCTGTCGCCTCGACCCAGGTTGCAATGACCGCCTGCACTTCGTATCTCCGACCGTTCCAGCGAAAAACCGATGGAGTCCCGTTCTCGTCCATGGTCACCCGCACTGACTGGGCGTCCGATGGCCTAGGACGGCGACTCACCGGCAGCGGCCTTTCCGGTCGACTCGCCTGCTGGGCCCGGGGTCGAGGCGAGCCCAGCAGACAAGTGCGTAGCCTTCGACGCCGGCCGCGAATCCGGAGACGGAAGGCATTCGAACATTTGTTCGAATGCTGGATACGTTAGCCCCCGACTCTGACAGTCGTCAATCCCTGCGTTCTTTCCATTCGGTTTCTCTGCGGGGATCCGGCGATGGATACTAGAAGCGCATTCACGACTCATAGCGAGTCACCATGCATAGGGAGCCACCATGAGTGAGAAGAGCAGCCAGGCCGACTGGCAAGGAGTCGGCGATTCCGTCAAGGAACTCGGCCGGAAGCTCAAGGAGCATGCCAGCGACGCACAGGATGCCATCAAGTCCACGAGCGCTCCGCTCAGCGGTGTCGCAGCCCAGGTCGGCGTCGTATTCAAGACCGGACTGGCCAAGCTCGATGAGACAGTGAGCGACCCTGCGATTGGCGCAGCAGCGCGCGGGGCCACCGGAAAATTCCTCGACGCCCTCAAGGTCCAACTGGGCGCCGCCCAGCCGGCAGAGTCCTCCGCAGAGAAGCCCGAGCCCGCCGCCGAGAAGCCCGGAGACGAGAACCCCGAAGGCCAGCACAACAACCCGAGGGCATCGCCTGGGGCGTGACCTTGTTCGGCCCGGCCAGGATCCCGATCATCGGCGGTGCTGTCACACCCGAGCCCTACGGTCACGACCCATGCAGGCACATGCGATGCGCAGCCGACTGATCGCCTCGCCACGACTGATCGCGTCGCCACGAATAGCGGTGGCGATCGCCATCGTCGCGACGAGCCTTCTCACCCTCCGGCTTTCGCTCGAGGACTCGAGGATGACCGCGCTCGTCGGCCTGCTTCGCCCGATCACCCTCGCTATCGGTCTCGGCCTGTCCGTCGTCGCCGTCGTGAGTTCGATCGCCTCCTTCCCGATCGCTCCCCTGCCCGC
This sequence comes from Bifidobacterium breve, assembly GCA_943328365.2. GTDB lineage: Bacteria > Actinomycetota > Actinomycetes > S36-B12 > S36-B12 > WLND01. The sequence continues at coordinate 19,077 of CALPZT020000002.1, forward strand.
GACCGCCGACGACGACACGCCGTAGCGAGTTTTGTGTCTACTTCTGGACACTTTCGATTGTCTATGCATAGACTGCTCACCTCAGATTAGGAGGTCAGCATGAATATTCGATTCTCAACTCGCGGCGGTCAAGACCAGCCGTCGACCGGAGCAGCCCGGCCCCTCCCCGACCATCAGGTGACATCGGGCTTCTCCTACGCCATGTGCCGCTTCACGCTCGACTGCAGCTGCGGTGCGCACAATGACACGCCCTACATCGACGAGGCCCTCGAGTGGCGCGAGATGCACGAGCGCCTTGCACCCCTCTCCGACCAGCTGGGAGGCTGACACATGCCGAAGGCACATCACTCCAAGAGCTCGACAACAAAGGCACTCGAGAAAGCCACGAAGGACTGGCGCTCGGCAAAAAAGCGCGAACGAGCCGCTCGCAATGCACTCGCAGCCATCGTGAACGAGGCAGTCGCCAGCGGCGTCATGTCCGAGAACAAGGTTGCCTCAGTCACGGCCATTCCGCGGATGACCATCCGCAAGATGCTCGGCAAGGACGACGCAGCGGCAGAAGACACCGTGACCGATGAGCCCATCGTCGCGGCCGTCGAGGTTCCCGTCATTGCATCAGCCGCCGAAGGAGAAGCCGCCGAATCGGACGCTGCCGAACCTGATGTCGCATCCGCCGACCAGGCGACTGAGCCGGTGGTTTCAGTCGACGACGCAGCGCAGTCGGACACCGATACCGAGGAGGCGTCTGAGGATGCGCCTGCGGAGGCGTCTGAGGAGACGCCTGCGGACGATGTCGAGTCCCCCGAGCCAGCGGTCCCTAGCCAGGAAACTCCGGCATGGGGCGGCGTAGCACGGCCATCGTTCCTGGCCTAGGCACCACCGAAGGCACGATGTCCTGGGCTTCTGGGCCGAATTCGGATCCTGTTGTCAGGCCCGGAAGTCCGACATCGGCTTGCGCGTCATCGCGACCCTCGACGCATTGAGGATCGCGAGCACGTCGATTGCCTCCTGGGCGACGGCGCCGGCGATCGGTGGGAGCAGGCCGAACACGGCGAGCACCATTCCGATGCAGCTCAGCACAATCCCGCCGATCGCCGTCTGCAGGGCGATTCGCCGCATACGGCGTCCGATATGCATGAGCTCGTCGAGTCGGTCGAGCGACGAGTCGAGGACAACAGCGGAGGCCGCCTCGGCGGTCACGTCGTTGTTCTTGCCGAAGGCGACCCCGACCGTCGCGGCGGTCATGGCCGGGGCATCGTTGATGCCGTCCCCGAGGAAGACCGTCGGCGCGAGCATCGTCTCGGCTCGAACCATCGCGAGCTTCTCCTCGGGCGAGACCGAGGCGTGCGCCTCATCGAGCCCGACGCGATCCGCGAGGTACTCGACCTCGCTGGCTCGATCCCCCGAGATGAGGAGCGTTCGGATGACCCCGTGCCTGCGCGACAGGTGCTCGATGAACTCCCTCGCCCCCTGTCGCGGCTCGTCCCGAAAGGCAAGCGTGCCGGCGTAGGCATCGTCGATGACCACGACGCACTCGAGCCCGCCGGCCTCCGGGGGCAGTTGCGCATGGATGCCCGGGTGCGAGAGGGCGATCGCCTTCCGCCCCGTCACGAGAACCCGTCGACCTTCGACCACGCCCTCCAGCCCGAGTCCCGGCCGCTCCGACGCACGCTCGACGAGCATCATCGGGATGCCGACAACTGCCCGTGTCACCGCGACCGCAAGCGGGTGGCGGCTGTAGCGCTCGATCGACCCGGTGATCGCGAGCACTTCCTCGCGAGTGAACCCGGGGGCGATCGCGGTGCTCGTGAGCGTCGGCTCGCCGTACGTGAGCGTGCCGGTCTTGTCGAAGATCATCGTTCGTGCGGTGCTGATCCGCTCGAGCATCGACGGATCCTTCACGATGATTCCGTGGTGCGCAGCAAGGGATATCGCACCGACGATTGCGACCGGTACCCCGATGAGGAGCGGGCACGGTGTTGCGATGACAAGCACGGCCAGGAACCGGTTCGGGTCACCGCTCACGATCCACCCCGTGATCGCGAGGGCCAATGCGATGAGCGTGTATCCGAACCCGAGCCGATCTGCGAGACGTCGCATCGGCGGCCGTTTCGCCTCCGCCCGATGCAGCACACTCACGATCTGCGCATAGCGGCTATCCAGGGCGGTGCGGTCGGCGCGGATGACGAGCGCCTCGAGTCCGTTGATGGCACCGGAGAGCACGGACGAGCCGGGCGACTTCGCGATGACATAGGGCTCGCCGGTGAGGTAGGACTCGTCCATGGCCCCGTGCCCCTCGAGGACAGTCGCGTCGACGGGGCAGATCTCATGCGGGAGGAGGACGAGTTCGTCGCCGATCTCGACGCCGGCCACGTCGAGATCGGTGAGCCCACCGTCGCTTCCCCGACGGTGCGCGATCGTCGGGCTCCGCCTGGCCAGCGCCTCGAGCACCTGTGATGCCCGCGTCGATGCTGCGTCCTCGAGCGCCTCCCCGCCGGAGAGCATGAGCGCGATGATGCTCGCAACGAGCCACTCGCCGAGCGCGGCAGATGTGATGAGGGCGAGTATGCCGAGCAGGTCGGCGCCGAATCTTCTGCGGAAGGCATCGCGTACGACCCGGCCGAGCATCGGCACGCCCACGATGACGGTTGCGATGACGAGCGGAGCCTTGGCCAACCACTCCTCGCCGTGCAGCGCCCAGATGATCGCCGACACCGCTATGGCAGCAAGGACTCCGATCGCGGTTCTGCCGCGCCATGACGTCGCGAAGACCCGCAGGTATGGCGCGATACCCCCGTCCGCCCGTGATTCACTCATGTTCGTCATTGTCCGGTCGCAGGCACCTTCATGAAGGATCGTGGGCCTTGCGGATCCTGGAGGCGGGCAGGCCACCACCCTGTTCCGTCCGATCGAGTTCGGCACCGAATTCCCGGCGGTCCCGGACCTCACCGCCCGATTCGACCCGGTGAGCGGGTCGCAACCTACTGAGGTCCGAGGAGGAGCGCCTCCACGACCATCCAGACCGCGAGGAGGACGAGCAACCCTGCGAAGGCGCGCTCAAGGAGTCGTTGCGAGACGGCCAGGTTCGCCCGCGAGGCGATGACCGAGCCGATGAGACCGCCCACGATCACGACGAGCGGAAGCTGCCAGGGAATGTCGTGCCACGTGTCGGCCCTGAAGACGAGTGCCGTGACGCTGTTCAAGGCAACGATGACGAGCGAGGTCCCAGCCGCCACCCCGAACGGGAAGCCGAAGACAAGGACGAGGGCCGGCACGATGAGGAACCCGCCGCCCACGCCGAAGATGCCGGTGAGCAGACCGACGCCGGAGGCGACAACGACCGTCAGCCAGAGGCTTGTTTCCCGCGTTCCCACCGGTTCGGGCCCGGATCCCTTGCGCCACATGGCAAACGCCGCGCCCACCATCACGAGAGCAAAGCCGGCGATGAGCGCAGTTTCGGGGATATGCGGCGCAATGCGGGTGCCGGCGAGGGTGCCGGCAACCCCCAGGATCCAGAACAGCAGGGCCTGGCGAAATCGGACCTGACCGAGACGCATTCGGGGTATTGCCCCGAATGCGGCCGCTACGGCCACGACCGCAAGGGACGCGGTCGTGGCTTGCAGAGCGGTGAAATCGAACAGGTAGAGGAACGCCGGCACCGCAAGCACGGCCCCGCCTGCCCCGACGAGGCCGAGGATCGCGCCGACCGCAAGCCCGACGATGAGAGCTTCGACGATGATCACGACGGTGGCACCTTCCATGCGGTCGAGAGCGGGATGGCGCCTGACGATCTCACATCAGTCCGCGTACGCGGCACCGATCCGATGGCCGACGGCTGGTCGCGTGATCGTGAGCCCAGCAGCCTCGGCGTTCACGAAGTCGTCATCAACGTGCACGACCGGAATGTCGAAGCCGTCGAGCAGCGATGCTCCGATCGATGCCCGGAAGCCGCTGCCGCAGTAAATCCAGACCGGCCCGTGATCGGCGCTGGCGCCGGCCCAATCGGACACCTCATCGATGCGCGATCGCAGCTCATGCAGCGGAACATGCTTGGCACCGCTGACATATCCGTCGTCGAACTCGCCGTTGCGTCGCAGGTCGAGCACGGGGATCGCCGGATCCTCGGCCAATGCGGTCGCGAGATCGGCGTGGGTCGCGCGCCGGTAGCCGGAGACGGGGGCCGCGGGGCTCGCCCACTCCTTCGACGTGCCGACGGCGTAGGCAGCCGGGCGATCGATACCGATGCGCACGAGCTCGCGCTGCATCAACTGC
>CALPZT020000003.1 GCA_943328365.2 Bifidobacterium breve
CCTCTGGACGATGCCGCTGACCACCATCGCTGTCTGCGCGCTGCCGGTCGGAACCTTGGTGAGGGAGAGCGCTGACGGCAGTACCGAGTACTGGATGGCTGCCGATGCGCAGTCGCCGAGGGTCAGGTATTCGAAGCTCTCGGTCGCGACGTAGTTGACATAGCCCGAGCCGGTCGGGGAGAAGAGTGCGAATGCCTTGCGCTCGAGCGCCTTCGTGCGATCGATCTCGGCGAGAAGGACCCGGGCCCGTTCCTCGTCGTCATGGGCGATCTCCAGGGAGCCGTACACGCGAATGGGCTGCTTCGCCGATTCGACGCCCATGACTGCGGCGATCGACTCGGGGGGAAGCGCCATGCTCAGCCAGCGCGCGCCCTCGCGGGTTTGCTTGAGCCAGTCCAGACCCGACGCGGGGGATCCGGTGACCTCGGGGGTTGTGGGCGGGGTGATGAGAGCGGCGTCGAGCGAACCGCCACCCTTGCTCAGCAGCGTGGAGACCTTCGCCACGGCGAACCATCCGACGCCCAGCGTGATCGCCGCGCTCGTGATGCGGCCGATCATGCGGTGGTCCTGCGGCTCGCCGCCGATGACGACGGTCGCGGCACGGCTCGTCGCAGACGTCAGTGCCGACTCTGCCTTCGCAAGGCCATAGGTCGCAACGCCGACGACGGCGCCGATCGCGACAGACTTGGCAGGGGAGACGTCGCGCACTGAGTCCTCGAAGAAGCTCTGCGCCCCTCTCTTCGTCGCTCCCGGCATGTCCTCCGTGAGGAGCGAACCGGGTGCGGCCTTCCAGGGCTGAGTGCTTGCCCACGAGGCGACGGCAAGTGCGGCGGAAGTGCCGAGAACGATCCCGGTGTCGCGCTTGCCTCGTCCGCCCGGCGCGGCGATGGCTGTGACGTTCGCCGCCACGGTCGCAAGCGCGGTATGGGCAGCGAGGCGGGCGACGGCTCGACGGGATGACTCGTGCTCGCGCCAGGCGAGGGCAACCGATGCGCCTGCCGCACCAGACGCGACGGCTCCGGCCACGAGCAGGCGGGCTCCGACGGAAGGGCTCTCCGAGCGCGAGATTCGCGAGGCGATCGCGGACAGCACGGAGCTGCCAGCGCTCATCACGCCGTAGGCGGCCGCGGCGGTCGTGCCGGTGACGATCGACTGATCGACGGAGCCACGGGTGAGCAGGTTGGGTTGGTACGAGCGGCCGACGGCGAATGCCGCGCCGAACAGTCCTGCGCGTGACGAATAGTCCATCGTGACTCCCTGACATCAATCAGCTCATGAGCAGACCCAGAGCGAGTCTGCATGCTGTGCAACAGGATAGGGGCTCCACCCATACCCCGGTCAGGCAGAATGCGCACATGGCCCGCCAACTTCGCCGCGCATCGTGGGTGACCGCTTGGGCGGGGGATCGATCGGTGCAGGCGGGCGTTGCCGGAGCGTCGTGGTCGGTGGCCGGAACGCTTGCCCGAGGCCTGCTCCCGCGCTCGCCGCTGCAGCAGGCGGTGGCAACCGGCGTCGTTGCCACGGCCCACTTTCAATTGACCGCAACAGCCTGGTCGGCCCTCGAGGCCCTGGCCTCGAAGCCCGGTGCGCGGCCGACCCTGCGGGCGAGCATCATCGTCGCGGCGGGCGCCATGGCGGGCGGTGTCGCTGCATCCGCCGCCACCGCGCCGGTGGCAGGGCGATCACTTCCGGCAGCGGCAGCAGGTACCGCCGGTCGAATCGTGGCCTTCGCCGGGCTCGCGGGCGGGGCAGCGGCGTGCTGGGAGGAGCTCCTGCAGCGCCGGCTCGGCCTGCGGCCGGGGCTTGACACCACCCTCGTGCCGGCGGTCGCAACAGGGGCGGCCGTCGTCGGCTTCAGCGTTGCCATGCGCGCGCGTCGGGCCCATCGATACGGCATCGTCGAACCGCAGCGCCACGCTGTCCGATCCGCCGATGCCACGACCATGATCAAGGCCGCTGGCCTCGGTGTCTCGTCCGCAGTCGGACTCGCAGCGCTCATGGTCGGCGAGCAGTTGGCCGCGAGAGGCCTGGAGCGACTCGGCGCCAAAGCCCTCGGCCGAGACACCGGAGCCCTCGGTTCGCTGGTCGCGCATGGTGCCGTCCTCGGCGCGATGGGCACTGGCGCGGCGATGGGCCTGCAGCGACTCACGGCAGTGGTCGAGCGCCGCGATGACGTCGTCGAGCCGGCGTACCCGATGCCCCCGACCTCCTCGAATGTCTCCGCGGGTCCCCGCAGCGCCATGCCTTTCGCATCGATGGGCAAGGAGGGACGTCGCTTCGTCCTCATGGCCCTGTCCCCGGAGGAGATCACAGCGGTAACCGGCGAGCGGGCGATGAGCCCGGTTCGAGTCGTCGGTGGCTACGAGTCGGCCCCCGACACCGCCGAGCGAGCCAGGCTCACCGTTCAGGACATGATCGACTGCGGTGCATTCGAGCGCAGCATCATCTGCATCGGGGTCCCGACCGGGGTCGGCTACTTCAACTACACCGTTGCAGAAGCCCTCGAGTACCTCACCGGAGGCGACTGCGCCACCGTCGTGCCGCAGTATGCGCTCGTCCCGTCCGCCCTTGCACTCAATCGCACCCGTGATGGCGAGGAGCTCACGAGGCTTGTCCTCGAGGGCATACGCGATCGCATCGGAGCGATGCCGGTGGGTACTCGGCCACGGGTATTCATCATCGGCGAGAGCCTGGGCGCGAATATCGCGCTCGATACTGCGATGGTGCCCGGCTCGGTCTCGGGCATTCCAGTGATGACCGAACTCGGGGTTGCCGGCGGGCTTTACCTCGGCGTGCCCTTCCGCACCGAGATGTGGAATATCTGGCGGGCGAATCCCGAGGCCGTCGATCCGGCCGGCGTGCTCGTCCAGGTGAGTGATCCAGCCCTGCTCCCTGTTCTTTCGGACGGCCAGGTGCGCCACCTCATGGTCGTGCACGACGACGATCCGGTGAGCAAGTTCGGCTACAGCATGGTCGTGCAGCCGCCGTGGTGGATGGGCCCAGCCGCGACGCGGCCACCGCTCGTGCCCCGCGAGGCGAAGTTCCGCCCGATCACCTCGTTCATCCTCGCGACGATCGACCTGCTCAACGGGATGAACTCGCGTCCCGGAACCTTCGCGAGGGTCGGCCATGACTACCGCATCGATGCGCGGGTCGGCATTGAACGTGCCTTCGGGCTTTCGACGACCCCTGCGCAGGCCGATGCCATTGAGGAGGCACTGCGCCGGCGTGAGCAGCAGTGGGCCACCCGGCGAATGGTCGCGCGCAAACTCGACCGCGCCCGCCGGTCGATCGAGAAGACCATGGAGGAGTGGGGAACGACCGTTGCGGATGTCGATCCGACCGTCGAGAACGCACTCGGCCCGCTGTCGTGGTTCGGTCAGATCAGCGGGCCTCCCGGGTCATGACGTACGGTGGCCGCATGCGTGCAGCGAGGTGTGGCCGATGATCGTTCGCTATGGGTTCACGCGGATCGCCGCTGCCGCGGTGGGCATCGCCACGGCAGCAGCCGCATTCGTCCTTCCCACCACCGCGGTTCGGGCTGCCGATACTCCCGCTGGCCTCGACGCGTATTACGCACAGGTGCTCGAATGGACGAGCTGCAGCAGCGGGCTTTCATGCGCATGGCTCACCGTTCCGCTCGACTACGCGAAGCCCGACGGCCAGACCATCCGTCTGCGCGTCGGCAAGGCGGCAATGACTGGGCCGGCCGAGGGCCGACAGGGCTCGCTCGTCGTGAATCCCGGAGGACCGGGGGCTCCTGCGGTCGACTTCGCCCGGTCAGTGGCCGATGGCATCGCACCGAATGTGGCGCGGTCATTTGACGTCGTCGGGTTCGACCCCCGCGGGGTCGGGCTGTCGCAGCCGATCGTATGCATGACCGGTGAGCAGACCACCCGCTGGCTTCAAGCAGACCAATCGCCGGATACCCCGGCCGAGGTTCGCCGGCTCATGCGCCTCTCGGCCGACCTCGCGAAGGGCTGCCTGACGAAGTCGCCGCTCATGGCTCGACATGTCGGCACGGAGAACACCGTGCGCGACATGGACATTCTTCGCCAGGCGCTCGGCGACTCGTCGCTCAACTTCCTCGGCTTCTCCTACGGCACCTACCTCGGCACGCTGTATGCAGAGCAGTTTCCGGAGCGGGTCGGCCGCTTCGTCCTCGATGGAGCGCTCGATCCGAGCCTGGACCTCATGGAGATCTCAAAGGGGCAGTCCGGGGGATTCCAGGTCGCGATGCAGCGTTTCGCCAAGGACTGCAGTCGGCGCGACTCCTGCCCCTACGCGGGCAGCGCCGCAAATGTGCTCGGCGGGATCAACGCCCTGCTCGCGCAACTCGACCGCAAGCCGATGAAGGCAACGGGCAGCCGCCGGCTCCTGCAGTCCGATGCCGTGACGGCACTCTTCACCTCGATGTACTCCGAGACGATGTGGCCCTCGCTGCGCAGCGCCCTGGAGGAGGCCGTGAAGGGCGACGGCAGCGGGCTTCTCGACCTGGCCGACTACGCAAATGACCGCACCGGCCCGAACAGCTACTCCGGCAATCTCACCTCGGCGTTCATCGCGATCTCATGCTGGGACACTCCTGCGCCCCCCGGAGCCGCGGGGCTGGCCCGAGCAGCGGCGAAGTGGTCGAAGGGGGCGGGTGTCCCGGTCATGGCGCGGACGATGTCCTGGGGCAATGCCCCGTGCTCCCAGTGGTACGGCCGCACCGCGCGAGTCCCCGCCCCGGCTTCGAGTACGACGACCGCCCCGATCCTCATCGTGGGCACCACCTACGACCCGGCCACGCCGTACTCGTGGTCCGTCGCACTGAACCGGCAATTGCCCACGTCGACGCTGCTTACCTACCAGGGCGACGGGCACACGGCCTACGGGGGCGAATCCGCCTGCATCAATCGCCTCATCGATGCCTACCTGATCAAGGGAGTGCAGCCGGCTGCGCGGACAGTTTGCCGCTAGTCACGAGCAGGGTTGATCGACGGCCACCAGTGCGTCGACCTAGGCGCATCGGTCATTGATCCGGGGGACCTCCGACCCCCTTTGCGCACGCTCGGCTGCCGGCAGGAGCATGCCTCGGCGCGGCGTGATGAAAGCGTGAGCGCTCCTCCATGCCACGGCGAACATCCTCTGCGAACGTCACCTCATGTACACATCGAGCCTGCTGCCGAAAGCGGCAGGACCGCAGACAACAGGAGGCATGCATCGTGTTGCAGATCGCCATGGTCAGTACCTATCCGCCGACGCAGTGCGGGCTCGCCACCTTCACCCGGTCGCTCGTGCAGGGCATGCTCGAGTGCGGGACCCAGAGCGGGGTTGTTCGTCTAGCCGCTGGACGAGAGCCGAATCCAGGGCGGCCGGTCATCCACGAGCACGTGCCTGGTCCGGGGGTAGCGCGGACGGTCGACGTGCTCAATGCCCACGACGCGGTGATCTTCCAGCATGAGTACGGGATCTACTCGGGGCCCGATGGTGATGATGTCCTGAACCTGATGGAGGGAACGACCGTCCCGATCATCGTTGTCCTCCATACCGTTCTCGCCGCTCCGAGACTGCACCAGCGCTACGTTCTCCAGCGCATCATCGACCGGGCGGATGCGCTCGTCACCATGACCGAGACCGGTCGGCGAAATCTGCTGCGCGGTTACGACGTCGACCGCCACAAGGTGCACGTCATCCCGCATGGAGCCGCTGACCTGCGCGCCACTCGGGCGGAAGCGAGCGGGCGGCCGTCGACGGTCCTTACCTGGGGGCTTCTCAGCGAGGGCAAGGGCATCGAGTGGGGCATCGAGGCGATTGGGATGCTTGCTGAGGCAAACCCGGAGTTGAAGTACCTCGTCGCGGGCCAGACGCATCCCAAGGTGCTCATCGAGCACGGAGAGCGGTACCGAACCAGGCTCATGAGGCTGGCCGAGGAGCTCGGCGTTGGATCGCGCGTCCACTTCGTGAACGACTACCTCGACCAGAGGCTCCTGCACGGGCTTATCCGGAAGGCCGACATCATCCTGCTCCCGTACGACTCCAAAGACCAGGTGACCTCGGGAGTGCTCACCGAGGCGGTCGTTGCCGGCAAGCCGATCATCTCGACCCGCTTTCCGCATGCGGTCGAACTCCTGTCGCGCGGTGCGGGCTGGCTCGTCGAGCAGCGCGACTCGGTGGGCATCGCCGCCGGCATCCATCACCTCCACTCGACGCCGAGCGCTGCCGATCACATGTCGAAGGCGACCTCGGCGATTGCGAACGATTTCCTGTGGAGTTCGGTGGCAGACCGCTACCTGCGGCTCGCGGGGAACCTTGTCGGTGCACGTGCCGATGTGCCCCTTGGTGCCCTGGCCACGACCGCTCGGTGGTGAGGGTCAGCCATGAATGAAGGACATCTCCTTACCCTCTCCGACCCATTCGGGGTGTTCGAGCACTGCATCGGACCGGAGCCCAGACGCGAGTACGGCTTCTGCGTCGACGATGTGGCCAGGGCGCTCATCCTGCTCAATCGAGCCGACATGCTCGGCGAGCCGATCTCGCTGGACGCGCGGCTTCTCGCCGACCGCTCGCTGACCTTCGTCATCGATGCGCAGAGTCCGCAGGGCCTGTTCGTGAACCGTCGCGCGATCGATGGAAGCTGGTACGGGACGCCCGCCGTGGAGGACCACTGGGGTCGGGCGCTGTGGGCGCTGGGCGACGTCGCAGGCTCCTCGAGCATGCGACGCGACCAGGCGCTCGCGGCATTCGAGCTCGGCGCTCAGCACCGCGCCCCCTTCCTGCGATCGATGGTGTTCGCTGGCCTCGGCGCCGCCTCCGTGGTGAGCGTGCTCCCAGGCAATGACGTGGCCGCGCAACTGCTGCGCGATGCGGCCGACCGGGTGCCGCAGGCCGCGGCGGCACGTGACGGTCGAGTTGGTTGGCCATGGCCTGAGCCGCGGCTCACGTACGCCAACGGGGCAATCCCCGAGCTCCTCATTCGGGCCGGGCACCTTCTCGGTGACGAGCAGGTGCTCGAGAGGGGACTCGCCCTGCTTGAGTGGCTCATGGAGGTGGAGATGATCGGTGGGCATCTTTCGATCACCCCGGTCGGAGGCTGGGGGCCGGGGGAGCTGCGCCCAGGCTTCGACCAGCAGCCGATCGAGGTCACGGCGCTCATCGATGCCTGCGTCGCGGCTCACCGAGTGACCGGCGACAGTTCATGGCTGGACGGCGTCGAACTGGGGGTCGCCTGGTTTGACGGTGACAACGATGCGGGCATCCCGATGGGCAACCCATACACGGGCGCCGGCTACGACGGCCTCCACCCGCATGGCCGCAACGAGAATCAAGGAGCCGAGTCGACGCTCGCGTATCTCATGGCCGTTCAGTCGGCCTCGCACCTGCGTCGGTCACGACGATGACGCTCGTGCACCGCACCGAGGTGAACCTCGTTGCGAGCGCCGACCGGGTGATGTGCCGCATCTTCATTCCTGGCGATGAGTTGCACCTGCCCGGGGCGTCTCGTGCCGAGAGCGTGCTCGAACGCATCGGATGGCTCACCGAGGATCAGGTGGACGAGGCTCTCGCTCGCACCATTGATCGGTTCGAGGGACGTCACCGGCACCTGAACCGCGAGTTCGAGCTGCACTTCGAGGCCGTCTCTCATCTCATCCAGGACGTGAGCTCGGTGTCGGCGTCACGCCGATCGCTCATCGGGGCGTACTTCACCCAGGAGTACGCCTTCGAGTCCACGGCCTACTTCAATCCCTCGATGGTCGCGCACCCCGACCAGTCGGGCGTCCCCGAGGGAAGTGTGCGCTTCGTCATGAGCGTCCGTGCGGTTGGTGAGGGGCATATCTCGAGCATCGTGTTCCGCACCGGACTCATCGGCCCGCTCGGTGAGATCGAGATGGATCCCGTCTCGAAGTACGCGACAACCCGTGCGCACCGCTACACCGCGCTCACCAGTCGCCTCGTCCGACGAGCGGCAGTCGAGCGGGGCTTGGATTCCTCTGAATTGCAGTCGGTTCTCGGCACCCTTCCTGAGACGTTCACCCCGGAGGAACTCGAGGTGAGCATGGAGCTCCTTCAGGTCACGCGCAGCGGCACCACGCCGATCGCGAATGTCGTGAACGAACTGCGCGATCTTGCCCAGAGCACGTACGAGGTCGATTTCGATGAGTCCACTGACCTGACCGAGCGGGTGATGTGGCCGACCGTCAGCCACGAGCGTCATGGCATGGAGGATGCTCGATGGGTTCAATTCACCGAGCCGGATGGGCGAGTGAACTACCGCGCGACGTACGCCGGCTACGACGGAGTCGACATCGTCATCCGGGGTCTCGAGACGTCAGACTTTCGCCGGTTCTCCTCGATGCAGCTCACCGGGCACGCCGTGGCGAACAAGGGCCTGGCGCTCTTTCCGCGGCAGGTGAACGGGCGATACGCAGCGATATCACGGTGGGACCGCGAGTCGAACTCGATCGCCTACTCCCATGACGGCTACCACTGGGACGAGGGGAAGACCTTCCAGATGGCCACGCAGCCATGGGAGGTCGTGCACCTCGGCAACTGCGGTTCGCCGATCGAGACCTCGGCCGGATGGATCGTCCTCACCCACGGGGTCGGCCCGATGCGCGAGTACTTCATCGGTGCCGTGCTCCTGGATCTGGAGGACCCGTCGAAGATGCTTGCCGCCCTGCCGCACCCGCTGCTCTCGGCGAATGAGAAGGAGCGCAATGGCTACGTCCCGAACGTCGTCTACTCCTGCGGATCGCTGCTCCACGGGGAAGTGCTCGTCATTCCCTATGGCATCGCGGACGCCAAGACAGGCATTGCCACGGTCGAGGTCGACGAGCTGCTCACCGAGCTGCTGAAGTTCCGCAGGCGTCGGGCGAGCGATGCCAGGGCATCTGATTCCTGGCGTGATCGGGACAGTGCCGATGATGCCCCTGTCGGCAGGAAGATGGCGGCATCATGACCGATGGCGATGAGGCGCTGGCAAGGCAGCGAAGAAGCGGCTGAAGGCGCAGTCCGATCTCAAGCGAATTGCCAGGATCTTCGGCATGAGCATTGCACTGGCATTCATGGGATATGCCGGATACGGGCCGCGAGAACGGGTGCTGTCGCAGGGCGAGATCGATGCGGAGATGCGCCGGTTCCGGGGCGAGCCGGCAGGCTGATCGAGCAACCTGCCGAGCAGGGGTCGCGGGGCGTGTGCCAAGGTCAGGTCACTCAACGCCTTGGAGGCGCGCGTGATCGGCCTGGGCACCATCATCAACGTCGTCGCGATTCTCGTGGGCGCCTCCCTCGGCGTGCTGCTCGGCCATCGCATGCCCGAGCGCACGCGTGTCACGGTGACCGATGCACTCGGCCTCGTCACGCTCGTCATCGGCGCCCTGAACATCATGGCCCTCGTCGATGGCGACTTCACTGATGCGGTGGGCGACGCTGCGCCTCTGCTCATCGTCCTTGGTGCACTCCTCATCGGAGGCGTCACCGGGTCGCTTCTTCGAATCGAGGATCGACTCGAGGCGGGCGGACGGTACATCCAGCGGAAGTTCTCCCGATCGAATGCCGGCGAAGGCCGGTCTCGATTCGTCGAGGGGTTCGTCGACACCTCGCTCATCTTCTGCATCGGCCCGCTCGCGGTACTCGGCTCGCTGAGCGACGGCCTCGGCCAGGGCATCGAGCAGCTCGCCCTGAAATCGACCCTCGACGGCTTCGCCTCCCTCGCATTCGCTGCCTCCCTCGGATGGGGGGTGGCGGCAGCCGCGATCTCCGTCGGCATCGTCCAGGGAGTCCTCACCGTGCTCGCGGCCCTCGTCGGGCCCTTCCTCTCTGCGGCCCTCGTTGCGTCGATCACGGCGACCGGCGGCGTCATGCTGCTCGGCGTCGGCCTGCGCATTCTCAACATCCGGCAGGTACCGGTCGGCGACATGCTCCCGGCCCTCATCGTCGCCCCGATCCTCACGCTCGCGGTGGCGCACTTCATGTAGTTGCGTGAGATCGGATGGTCGCGTCAGGTCGAGATGTCTCGTCGGTTGAAAGCGAGGACGGACGCCGCGAGGATCACCACCGACGTCCCCGCCAGCCACCCGACGCTCGACAGGGCCAGGCCGTTGCTGATCGGATCGCCACCGAGCGCCCACTGGAATGGATTCACCGGGGTCACGGCATCGAATGTGTCGACGAGCGGAGCCAGCGAGTAGAGCACGAAGGCGGCGATACCGAGGGCGATCCCAACGCCCGTCGCGATCCCGGGCCGACCGACGAGCGCGCCAATGAGGAAGCCGAGCGATGCGAAGAGCATCCCGAGCAGGGCGCAGGAGAAGGACGCGGCGAAGAGATTCGCAGCCGAAACATCGATGTTGACGAGCCGCGTGCCGATGATGAGCGTTGCGGCGAGAATGATGCAGAGCCCGAGGAGGACGAGCGCAGTCGCGATCATCTTCGTCACGATGATCCGGACCCGCGAGACGGGGAGGGTGAGAAGAATGTCGGCGGTGCCCCGGTGCTCCTCCTCGGCGGTGGCCGCAGCACCCCAGCTCACCCCGACCGCGATGAGGATGAGCGGGACCATGAAGCTGAAGAGCTCGACGTTGAGGAACCCTGGTCCGGAGGTGTAGTCGGTCATCCGGAACACCTCCTGCATAGCCTGCGGAAAGCTCTCGATCATCTGGCTCACCCCCTCGGAGGATTCCCGGATGCTCGGGTAGACCCATAGCTGGATTGCGGCAATTGCGATGAGGCCGCCGGCCCAGGATGCGAGGCCCTTCCAGTGGTCACGCCACGACTTCGTCAGCAGGGCGGTGAGCACGGCGATCACCTCCCTGGACGAGAGAGAAGAAGATCTGGTCGAGGCTCGGCTCATGGGTTCGAACGCTCAGGACTCCGAGGTCGACCGCGTGGCGGAGCAGCCCCGTTTCCTCACCGGTCATCGTGCATGTCACCTGGCTTCCGCGCGACCGCACATCCGTGACTCCTTCGATCACGGCGAACGGTGCGGTTGCCACGGGCTGGGGAAAGTCGAGGTCGATCGTGCGCAGGGCCCGGCGCTTGAGGGAGGCGATGTCCTCGACGACGAGCAGGTGACCCTCGTCGATGATCGCGACTCGGCCCGCGAGGTGATCGACCTCGCTGAGCACGTGCGATGACAGGAGTATGGCAGCGCCCTGCTGCTGAGCCTCGTCGATGAGGGCCTCGAATTCGCGCTGGACGATGGGATCAAGGCCAGCGGTCGGCTCGTCGAGGATGAGCACGTCGGGGGAGTGCATGAACGCCTGCACGACGCCGATCTTCTGCTGGTTGCCCTTCGACAGGTCATGGATGTGACGGGTGAGATCGAGGTTGAGCCGCTCGCTCAGGTCGTTGATGCGTCGGGTCATGGCCCCGCCGCGCATTCGCGCGAGGAATCGAAGGTACTCGCCGCCGGTGAGGTTGCCGTAGAGGACGAGAGCGCCTGGGAGATAGCCGATTCGGTGCCGGAGGCTGGCAGGCGCCGAGGCGACGTCGGCGCCGAGCACGGTGGCGGAGCCCCGCGTGATGCGCAGCAGCCCGACGATCATCCGTATTGCGGTCGTTTTTCCGGCGCCGTTGGGGCCCAGGAATCCGAACACCTCGCCGGGCATGACATCGAAGGTGAGGTCCTCGACCCCGAGGTTATGCCCGTAGTACTTCGTGAGCCCGGCGAGACAGATCGACGGCCGACCGGCTGCGACCCCATCGGCGTCCATTGAATGAAGGTAGGCGCCGGGACGCGATGTTCGCGAGAGTCGAAGGTCTCGGCTCGACGGGTCATAGGGTCCTTCCATGGAACCCTTGCGCATTGGCGTCCTCGGAGCAGCCCGGATCAGTGAGCCCGCGATCGTCACCCCGGCACAGCTGACCGGCACCCGACTCGTGGCGGTGGCCGCGCGCGACTCGTCGCGGGCTGAGTCCTTTGCCCGCCAGCATGGTGTCGAGCGGGTTGTCGGCTCATACGAGGCCCTCGTCGATGACCCTGAGGTCGAGGCGATCTACAACCCGCTCGCCAATGGCCTGCACGGGCCCTGGAACCTGCGAGCCATCGCCGCCGGCAAGCACGTACTGAGCGAGAAGCCGTTCGCAAGCAACCTCGCCGAGGCGCTCGTGGTGCGAGATGCCGGTAACGCGGCCGGCGTTCGCGTCATGGAGGCGTTTCACTACCGCTATCACCCCGTGATGCTCCGCATGATGGAACTGGCATCAGGCGGCGAGCTCGGCAGCATCGTCCGCGTTGAGATGGACGCCGATATCCCTGCTCCGCCGCTCGATGACCCCCGCTGGTCGGTCGAGCTCGCCGGCGGGGCGCTCATGGACCTCGGCTGCTACAGCCTGCACGTGAACCGCACGCTCGGCGCCTACCTCGGCGGCGATCCGGTGCTCGTCGCGGCGAGGGGGCGCGAGCACCCCGGGGCACCGGGGGTCGACGAGTGGGTCGAGGCGGATCTCGAGTTTCCGTCGGGCGCCACCGGGGCGGCGAACTGCAATATGGCGGCGCGCGAGGTGCGTTTCGCGCTGCGGATCATCGGTACCGAGGGCGAGGCGCTCGCGCACAACCTGCTTGCGCCACCGGTCGATGACCGCATCACCGTGTCGATCGGCGGCGCCCGCCGTGTCGAGCACCTCG
The DNA here is from genome assembly GCA_943328365.2 of Bifidobacterium breve. Lineage (GTDB taxonomy): Bacteria > Actinomycetota > Actinomycetes > S36-B12 > S36-B12 > WLND01. The sequence goes on from CALPZT020000003.1 coordinate 12,611, forward strand.
GAACCCGCACCTCGTACACCTACCAGCTCGAGGCATTCACCCAGTGGGTGCGCGAGGGCGGGACTATCCCGACCGACGCCGACGATGCGGTCGAGAACATGCGCATGATCGATGCCGTCTACGAGGCGTGCGGGATGCCGCTGCGCCGGACCTTCGGCTCTTCGGCCTGACCTTGCCGGTCAGTCGGCCGTGCGCACGTAGCGCAGGTCGGTGATTGCGCGGCCCTGATCGAGCGCGGTCTGCTCGAAGCGGGTGATGGGACGCTCGCTCGGGCGAGCGATGACCCCGCCCTCCCACATTGGATGGGCATCGAGCACGTCGAGCATCTGCTCGGCGTAGGGCGCCCAGTCGGTGGCGAGATCCCAGGTGGCCGACGGCTTTGCCCGGGTGCCGAGCAGCGTTGCGTGCTCAGGCGTGACGAGCCGGCGCTTGTGGTGCCGCGCCTTCGGCCACGGGTCGGGAAAGTAGAGCCGATAGCCCGCGAGGGATCCCTCGGGGATCATCGCGCGGAGCACCTCGAGGGCGTCGGCTTCCATGACCCGGACGTTCGTGAGGCCCGCTGCCCTGACCCGATGGAGGAGATCGCCGATGCCCGGCGTGTGGACGTCGATGGCGAGCAGGCCGAGATCGAGCCGCTGCTGCGCCATCTCGACCGTCGCGGCACCGGTGCCGAACCCGATCTCCATGATGACCGGCAGTCCGCCCCACTCATCCTCGAGGGTGAACCCGGCGTCGTCCATATCGATGAGGAGGCCATCGTGCAGGTCGAGGGCCGCGGCCTGACGGGGCGTGACGCGGCCCCGACGCGGCTTATAGGTGCGGATCGACACGCTGACGACGCTAGCCCACTGCGGGCCGGTCGACGGTCAGCAGTCGACCTGCAGGCCCATCGGGGAGTTCACGCGGTAGCGGCGATCGGCATCGACCCTCCACACGGACTGCCGGCCACGGGCACTGAACTGCCACTCCGGGGTGGTCGACGGCTCTGCGATGAACGCGGTGTCCTCGTCGATGCCGATGATCTGCGCATCGTCGGTGACGAGCGGGCGCAGGGCGAAGTCGGGCATCCACTTGGTGTAGCGATCGAAGTGGGGGAGGACTCGGATTCCGGGGACGATGCCGAGGCCGTCGACGCCACCGTTGCGCGGATGCCGGAAATCCGGGACGTAGCCGGCGAGTGCCATGGCGCCTGCGCTGCAGCCGGCGAGTGACGCGCCGGCTTGCCACTCGCGCTTGATTGCCGCCCACACCTTGGTACCGGCGAGGGTGCGGGCGAGGAAGCTTGGGTTGCCGCCGGAAAGGTAGATGAGCCCGGCGCCCTTGATCTGCTCGGCCCAGATGGGATCGTCGGCGTCAGGGCGCATCCGGACGTCGATGACGACCTGCTCGGCACCGAGCCGGGCCGCCGACGCGGCGCCGAGATCATGCCAGCGCTTGAGCGACGCGGCACCCTCCGGTGCTGCGGCGGTCGCGAGTTGGACGAAGCGCTGCGGCCGGCCTTCGAGGAGCCAGGCCTCGACCTCGCTCATGACGGGGAGGTATTCGCCGCTGCCGACGAGAGCGATGCGTCCGGCTGTCATGGGGCCAGCGTACGAGGGCCGGCAGGCGTCGAATCCGGTGCGGCGGCCCGGGTCGTCTGACGGCGCCGCCGCACGCTGCTTCGTCGTATCGGAGGCCCGGCCGCCAGGCCGAGGGCGAGGCCGATGACGTGGAGGCCCACCCCTGCCCAGATAACGGTTGAGGTGCCGAATACGAGCATGCTGCCGAATACCGCGGATCCGATGGCGAAGGCGCTCATCCGAAGGCTCGACGCAGTCGTGAAGACCTGCCCGCGGACTCGCTCAGGTGACTCGCGGCTCCGGATGAGGAACATCGCGGTGAGCTGCGGCGCCTCGGTGAGGCCGATGACGAAGGCACCGATGAGCACCAGTGCAGCGCTGTGTGCCAGGCCGATGACGGCGAGCGCGATGCCGGAGATGACGGTGGTGACGATGATGGTGGCATCGGGCCTCGTCACCGGGAACCGAAGCGTGAGGCCGGCGGCGATGACCCCGCCCGCCGCGAGCGCAGCGAAGATGACCCCGGTGAAGGCGAGGGAGCCGGTGAGCTGCTGGGCGATGAGGGGCGTGCAGATAAAGACGGCCGCCTGGCCCGCGAAGGCGATTGTCGTGATGAGGATCGTGCGGCGCAGTGGAAGCCGTCGGACGATGGTGGCAGCACCGTGCCGAAGGTCGCTCAGCAGTGAATGGTGCGCATGGCGTGCACGAGGCTCAAGAGGGACGAAACGCAGCATGGCGAGCGCCATGAGCAGCAGGATGACCGGCAGCCAGAGTGGGGCCTTGACGGAGACTGCGATAAGGGCGGCTGCTGCTGGCGGGCCGATGATCGACGCGACGCTGTAGGTGCCGGCGTCGGCCGAGTAGGCGCGCGGGAGCATCGCGGGGGTGACGAGGGGCGGCAGTTGGGCTGTCCAGGCGCCAGTGAGGGCCGGGTATGCCAGCCCCGTGACGGCGGCGAGGGCCATGATCGCCGGCAGCGGAGCATGACCGATGAACAGGGCGATCCCGACGATGCCGATGGCAAGACCGACCATGGCCCCACCGAAGGCCAGTCGCGGGCGACGCGACCGATCGAGCACGGCTCCCACAACTGGTCCACCGATTGCTGCGGCGCCGGTGAGCGACGCGACGAGGTACGAGCCGCTCGCCCCGTTGCCAAGAACAGCGATGGAGGTGAGGAGCAGCGCCGGCCCGGTTGACTCCGTCGCGGCCCTGGCGAGAGTGGCGGTCGCGAGGTAGGTGAGGAGATTCCTTCGCGACGACATACCCCGAAGGGTATCCGGGCTACCATGGGGCCATGGATATCGAGCCCGCGGTCAGCCGAGACATCATCACCAGGCTCAAGCGTGCGCGAGGCCAGATCGACGGCATTATCGCCATGATCGAGGATGATCGCCCGTGCGTCGACGTCGTGACCCAGCTGGCAGCGGTGTCAAAGGCACTCGACCGGGCGGGATTCAAGGTCGTTGCGACGGGCCTGCGCCAGTGCATCGTCGAGGGCGAGAATGCGCCGATGACCGAGGAGCAGCTCGAGAAGCTCTTCCTGTCACTCGCGTGAGTGAGTTCGACGTCCAAGACATCACGCTCGAGTCGCTCAGGCAGCGCACGAGCGCCAAATGGCGCGTCTACGACCCGGACGTCATCCCGGCATGGGTGGCTGAGATGGACTACCCGCTCGCCGTACCGATCGCCGCGGCCCTGCATGCGGCGATCGACCGCTCCGATGTCGGCTATCGATTCATCGGTGAGCTACCGGAGGCCCTGGCCGAGCACGCGCTGGCGACCTGGGGGTGGGTGGTCGATCCGGCCCATGTCGTCGTCCTCCCAGACGTCCTCACGTCGGTGGCCCAGTCCATTTGGGCGCTTACCGCGCCCGGCGAGGGCGTGGTCGTGAACACACCCGTCTACCCGCCCTTCTTCAGCACCATCCGCGACATCTGCGGGCGCGCGATCGTCGACGTCCCGCTCCTTCGAGACCCGGACGATCGATACGAACTCGATCTCGACGGACTCGCCACGGCTTTCGCGCAACCCGATGTCACCGCCTACCTGCTCTGCAGCCCGCACAACCCCACCGGCATCACCCCCTCGGCCGACACGCTCGCGGCCATCGCGGCGCTCGCGCTCGAGCATGGCGTCGCGGTGATCGCCGATGAGATCCATGCCCAGCTTGCCCACCCCGGCACCGTCCACACGCCGTTCCTGACCGTGGCATCCGACGGGCTCACCGCAGTGTCGCTCGTCTCGGCGTCGAAGGCCTGGAACATCGCGGGCGCTAAGTGCGCGCAGGTCGTGGCCGGCTCGCAACCTGTCATGGACATCCTCGCCGAGCGCGTGCCTCTTGAGGTCACCTATGCGACCGGGCACTTCGGAGTGCTCGCGGCCATCGCCGCCTACCGTGATGGCGGCCAATGGCTGGAGCAGGTGCGCACCCAGATCGCGGCGAACGCACTGACTGTTCACGAGCACGTGGTCGTGTCGATGCCAGCGGTTCGATATGCGGCCCCAGCGTCGTCCTACCTTGGCTGGATGGATGTCTCCGCCTACGGCATTGGCGACGACCCGTCCGGGTTCTTCCTCGAGCATGCGAGGGTCGCACTCAGCGCTGGCCCGACCTTCGGGCAGGGCGGCGACGGTTTCGTCCGTCTCAACTTCGGCACGAGCCCGGCTATCCTCGACGAGATTCTCGTGCGAATGAGCCGGTCGCTCGCCGTGCGCGGAGCAGGCGCATGATGGTGACAATCGGGGCTTGGATCAATCGGCAATGAGGGAGAGACGCATGAGATTGCGCACGGTCGCGGCAGCGCTCTGCGGCGGAATGCTCGCGTTCGTCATGGCGAGCAGCGGGGCCATGGCCACCCAAGCCGAGAGCAGTCGGTCAGCCGAGAGCACCGGAGACCCGGCGAGCATCATCACGATCGGCGACTCCGTCATGCTCGGGGCGAAGTGGGTCCTGAAGAAGGACGGCATCGGCGTTGTTGATGCGCTGAAGAACCGACAGGCATCGACCGCTCCCTCCCTCCTGCGGAAGCGCGGGGCGAGCCTGCCGGCGAACGTCGTCATTCACCTCGGCACGAACGGCACGTTCACCGCGGAGAACTGCTCAGACATCATCGATGCTGCCGGACCCACCCGCCGGGTCTTCTTTCTGACTATCTCCGTGCCCCGCAAGTGGGAGGCGACGAACAACACGGTCATCCGCAACTGCGTCGCGTCGCAGCCCGGCCGCGCCTTCGTCATCGACTGGAATGCGGCGGCGGCGCAGCACCCGAAGTGGGTGTACTCCGATGGCACGCACCTGCGTCCGGCAGGAGCAAAGGGCTACTCGCGGATGATCGAGCAGGCGGTCGCAGCTGCATCCTGAGCCGCTGGGGTGACCTATGCCACAGGTTTATCGGTCACGGTCCGCCTGTACCTGTGCAGTTCGTCACAAGGAAGCGTTTGCAGGTCATTTCGTGATGAAAGTCGGCTCCGGTAGGGGCATGCTTGCGTGACGTCGCGGCCGAGCCCCACCATCGTCAGGAGTCCACATGAGCATCCCCGGTCTGGAGAATCCCCCAACCCGCAATAAGCAGTTGCTCGAGTGGGTGGATGAGATGGCAGGGCTCGCGAAGCCGGATCGCGTCGTGTGGTGCGATGGATCCGAGGATGAGTGGGCGCGGCTGACTCAACTGATGGTCGATGCCGGCACGTTCATCAGGCTCAACCCCGAGATTCGCCCGAACTCCTTCCTCGCCCGCTCCAGCCCGAGCGACGTCGCCCGAGTCGAGGACCGCACCTTCATCTGCTCGCAGAAGGAGGTCGACGCCGGTCCGACGAACAACTGGTCGGAGCCCGGTGAGATGCGCGGCACCCTCAAGGGCCTGTTCGACGGGGCGATGCGCGGCCGCACCATGTACGTCGTGCCGTTCTCGATGGGCCCCATCGGCTCGCGCATCGCGCAGCTCGGCGTCGAGATCACCGACTCGCCGTATGTCGTCGTGAACATGCGCATCATGACCCGCATGGGCCAGGCAGCCCTCGACCAGATCGGCGAGCATGGCGACTTCGTCCCGGCTGTCCACTCGGTCGGCTACCCGCTTGTCGACGCCGATGGCGCGACTCGCGACGACGTCAGCTGGCCCTGCAACAGCGACAAGTACATCGTCCACTTCCCCGAGACCCGCGAGATCTGGTCATTCGGTTCCGGCTACGGCGGCAACGCGCTCCTCGGCAAGAAGTGCTTTGCGCTGCGCATCGCATCGGCAATGGCTCGCGACGAGGGCTGGCTCGCCGAGCACATGCTCATCTTGAAGCTGACCTCGCCGAAGCAATCGGTCCACTACATCACGGCGGCGTTCCCATCCGCCTGCGGCAAGACCAACCTCGCGATGCTCGAGCCCACCGTGCCCGGCTGGACGGTCGAGACAGTCGGCGATGACATCACCTGGATGCGATTCGGTGATGACGGTCGCTTGCACGCGATCAACCCCGAGGCTGGCTTCTTCGGTGTCGCGCCAGGCACCGGCATGGAGACGAACGCCAATGCCGTGAAGACCCTGTACGCGAACTGCATCTACACGAACGTCGCCCTCACCGATGACGGCGACATCTGGTGGGAGGGCCTGACGGACGAGGCGCCCGCGCATCTCATCGACTGGAAGGGCCAGGACTGGACGCCCGCCTCGAGCGAGCCGTCGAGCCACCCGAATGCGCGATTCACGGCGCCCGCGGGCCAGTGCCCGTCCATCGCCCCCAACTGGGAGGATCCCGCCGGCGTGCCGATCGACGCGATCCTGTTCGGCGGCCGTCGCGCGACGAACGTCCCGCTCGTCACCGAGTCCTTCGACTGGGATCACGGCGTCTACATGGGTTCGACGGTGTCGAGCGAGAAGACTGCCGCGGCCGAGGGCACAGTCGGCGAACTGCGCCGCGACCCGTTCGCGATGCTCCCGTTCTGCGGCTACAACATGGCCGACTACTGGAGTCACTGGCTCACTGTCGGCGGGTTCACTACCCCCGAGAAGCTGCCGCGTATCTTCCAGGTGAACTGGTTCCGCAAGGACGCCGATGGCGACTACATCTGGCCGGGGTACGGCGAGAACTCGCGGGTGCTCGAGTGGATCATCAACCGACTCGACGGCGACGCAGAGGCAGTCGAGACCCCGATTGGCCTGCTGCCGGCACCTGGCGCGCTCAACCTCGATGGCCTCGATCTCACGCCGGCCCAGATTGACGATCTGTTCGCGGTCCACACCGAGAACTGGCTCGCCGAGGCCGACCTCACGAGCGAGTACTACGACCTGTTCGGCGATCGGGTGCCGGACGCTCTGCGCGGGCAGCTCGCGGCACTGCGAGAGCGCCTCGCAGCCAGCTGAGCCACAGCCCCCGGTTTGGGCAGGTTGATGTTGCTCCAGCCCCCTGAACTTGGGGCTTGAGCGACGTTTTCCTGCCCAAACCCGGGTGAGGGCACGAGGCGGGGGCTACTCGCCGGCTAGCGTCGCGACGAGTACGGCCTTGATGGTGTGCATTCGGTTCTGCGCCTGCTCGAACACGATGCTTGCCTCCGACTCGAAGACCTCACCTGAC
>CALPZT020000004.1 GCA_943328365.2 Bifidobacterium breve
CGGCAGAGTTCGAGGCGACCACCCCGTACCACTACTCGTCCTATGACGAGGAGAACGAGGCGGTGCCGTCCGACCGCGAAAAGGTGATCATCCTCGGCTCAGGCCCGAACAGAATCGGTCAGGGGATCGAGTTCGACTACTCGTGCGTGCACGCCGCGCTCACCCTGCGCGACGCCGGCTACGAGACCATCATGATCAACTGCAATCCGGAGACCGTCTCCACCGACTACGACACCTCCGATCGCCTCTACTTCGAGCCGCTCACCCTCGAGGATGTCCTGGAGGTCGTCCATCTCGAGCAGCAGGCCGGCACGCTCGTCGGCGTCATCGTCCAGCTCGGGGGCCAGTCGCCGCTCGGCCTCGCGCAGGCGCTCAAGGACGCAGGCGTGCCGATCGTGGGCACCAGCCCGGAGTCCATCCACCTCGCCGAGGAGCGCGGTGCGTTCGGACGCGTCCTTGCGGCCGCTGGACTCCCGGCTCCCAAGCACGGAACCGCGTCGTCCTTTCCAGAGGCGCAGGCGATCGCGAATGACGTCGGCTACCCCGTCCTCGTGCGGCCGAGCTACGTCCTCGGCGGTCGCGGCATGGAGATCGTCTACGACGAGGCGATGCTCGCCGACTATCTGGCGCGGGCAACCGAGATCACTCCCGACCACCCGGTGCTCGTCGACCGATTCCTTGACGACGCGATCGAGATCGATGTCGATGCCATCTTCGACGGCGAGGAGCTCTACCTCGCCGGGGTCATGGAACATATCGAGGAGGCCGGGATCCACTCCGGTGACTCGGCCTGCGCACTGCCTCCGATGACCCTCACCGCCGAAGAGATCTCGCGGATCCGTGACTCGACCCTGGCGATCGCGAAGGGCGTCGGCGTTCACGGCCTCCTCAACGTCCAGTACGCGCTGCTGGGCGGGGTGCTCTACGTACTCGAGGCGAATCCGCGTGCATCGCGCACGGTTCCGTTCGTGTCGAAGGCGACTGCGGTGCCGGTGGCGAAGGTGGCGGCGAGGGTCATGATGGGCGAGACCATTGCGTCGCTGCGTGCCGCAGGGATGCTTCCCGCCTACGGCGACGGCGGAACACTGCCGAAGGGCGCGGCGGTCTCGGTCAAGGAGGCGGTCCTGCCCTTCGGACGATTCCACGGCGTTGACACCCTGCTCGGTCCGGAGATGCGGTCGACCGGCGAGGTCATGGGAATCGACGACACCTTCGGGGTGGCATTTGCCAAGTCCCAGGACGCTGCCTACCCGGGAGGGCTGCCCAGGTCCGGAACAGCGTTCGTCTCCCTCGCCGATCGCGACAAGGCGGCTGCGATCGAACCGCTCAGGCGCCTTGTCGAACTCGGCTTCCGACTTCTGGCAACGGCCGGCACGGCCGTTGCGCTCGAACCCCATGGCGTCCAGGCGGCCGTCCTGCGCAAGCAGCATGAAGGCAAGGGGCCCGCAGGGGAGCCGACCACTGTCGATGCGATCATGGCCGGTGATATCGATCTCATTGTCAACACCCCGTATGGTGTCGGGCCTCGTGTCGATGGCTACGAGATCCGCACGGCGGCAGTCATCAAGGGCGTGCCGAGTATCACGACGGTGCAGGGTCTTGCCGCTGCGGTGCAGGGCATCGAGTCGCTCCAGACGGCCCCGGCGACCGTCAGATCACTGCAGGAGCATGCGATTGAGCTCAACCGACTGCGCGCCGCGCAGGTTGAGTCAATACGATCCATGCAGAAGTCCAGAGCAGAGGAGCGCTGAACCGTGCCTATCCAGTTACGGGCCGAGGTCCTCGACGTTCGCAAGGCGGGCGCCTACTCAGTGCTCTCGCTCACCGCTGCCGGCATGCCGGAGCTTGCGCGCCCCGGGCACTTTGTCACCGTCTCGATGGGCGGCGAGGAGAGCAGCATGATGCTGCGGCGCGCCTTCGCCGTTTACCAGGTGAAATCGAGGGGCGTCTACGGAGGCACCCTGGAGATCGTCGTCGGCGTCGAAGGCAAGGGAACTCAGTGGCTGAGCGAGCGCCGTCGGCATGATGTCCTCGATATCGTCGGCCCGCTGGGGCGGCCATTCATCCTGCCGAAGGAGCGCGTCCCCTGCGTCATCGTCGCGGGTGGCTACGGTTCGGCGGCCATGTTCATGCTCGCCGAGCAGCTTCGCGACCGAGGTTGCCGGGTCGATGTCGTCATGGGTGCGTCCACGGAGTCCAAGCTCTTCGGCGTGCTCGAGATGAAGCGTGCCTCGTCGAAGCTCATCATCACGACCGACGACGGTTCTGCCGGCGAGCGCGGTCGCGTCACCGATGTCCTCCCTGGAGTGATCGACAAGTCCGAGGCCGCGGTCGTCTATGCGGCCGGGCCCATGGGCATGCTGTCCGCGGTGGCGGCCATCGCGGCCGAGCACCGTGCCTACAGCCAGTGCTCCGTCGAGGAGGCGATGGCCTGCGGCATCGGGGTGTGCATGACCTGCGTGCTCCCAGTCGTGGGAGCCGACGGTGTCACCCGGATGGTGCGGTCCTGCGTCGAGGGCCCGGTCTTCCGTGGCGACCGAGTTCGATGGGACGACGTGGGCACGATTCCATCCGATGCCTTCGGCGCACCGGTCGTGGAGGCCTCATGAGCCGGGCCATCATCGGCCGGGGGCCGATCGGCGTCACCTCGGAGACGCCACGCATCGACATGTCGACCTCGCTCGGGGCCATGCAGCTCGATGCGCCTGTCCTCACCGCGTCCGGGTGCGCTGCATCGGGTCGCGAACTCGACGAGTTCTTCGACATCACCCACCTCGGCGCAATCGTGACGAAGAGCATCATGATGCATCCGCGAGCCGGACGACCGACCCCGCGGATGGCCGAGACCCCGAGCGGCATGCTGAACTCCATCGGTCTCCAAGGTCCGGGCCTCGACGCATTCATCGAGACCGACCTCGCCTGGCTCGAGCAGCGCGGTGCGCGCATCATCGTGTCGATCGCGGGCAGCAGCGTCGAGGAGTACGTGAAGATCGCCCAGAAGCTCAGGTACGTCTCGGGCTTCGATGCCATCGAGGTGAACATCTCCTGCCCGAACGTCGAGGACCGCGGGCAGGTCTTCGCGTGCAACCCGGAGGCGGCGGCGCAGGTGGTCCAGGCGGTCCGCCGGCACGTTGACCAGCACACGCCAGTTCTCGCGAAGCTATCGCCGGACGTTACCGATATCACCGATGTTGCCCACGCAGTCGTCCGCGCGGGTGCGAGCGGTCTGTCGGTGATCAACACCGCCCTCGGCATGGTCATCGACGTCGATCGCATGAGGCCGGCCCTGGCTGGCGTGATGGGCGGGCTCTCCGGGCCGGCGATCAGGCCGATTGCGGTGCGGTGCGTCTGGCAGATCCGCGAGGCGATGCCGAATATCCCGATCCTGGGGATGGGTGGCATTCGCACCGGGCTTGATGCGCTCCAATTCATCCTTGCTGGTGCAAATGCGGTCTCGGTCGGAACGGCGACCTTCAATGATCCGTCTGCGCCGATTCGCGTCCAGCGTGAGCTCGCTCAGGCGCTGCACGAGCGAGGGTTTGCGTCGCTGCAGGAGGCGATCTCGTTTGCCCACCGAGCGCATGACGTCCCCGAGCCGCTGCTCGCGCAGTTCACGGTCGATGAATCGGACGGTGATCCTGACGGAGCGAACGAGGACGGCAAGGAGATAACCGAGATCGTCGTGCGCCCAGCCGATGACGTGGTGGATGAAGACCGTCCGGTGGCCGAGGTCGTGCAGATCCGCCGCGATACCGGCACGGAGCCGTTCGACCAGTACAAGGACTGGGCCGCCGACCAGGCACCCGAGCCAGTGCCGGACGGTCAATGAGCACTCCAACGAGCACTCCAACGAGCAGGGGAGCGCTCCGGTGACGTGCGCTCCGATTGCTGTTGCCCTCGACGCTCCAAGCCTCGATGTCCTCGAGGACTGGTCGAGTGCTGTCTCACCATTCGTGTCGACGCTCAAGGTCGGGCTCGAGGTGTTCTGCCGTGACGGTGTCGCGGCAGTGTCTGCAGCCCGCGCTGCCGGAGCGGCTGCCGGAGAGGCATCACCCGCGATTTTCCTGGACCTCAAGCTCCACGACATCCCCGCAACGGTTGCAGGTGCGGCAGGCGCCGTTGCGCATCTCGATCCCGCGTTCCTCACCGTGCATGCGGCCGGGGGAGCCGAGATGATCAGCGCGGCGGCGCGGGCCCTTCCCGACACGCGGATCACGGCCGTCACCGTCCTGACCTCGCTCGACGATGAGGCCCTTGAAGCAATCGGCATGGTCGGTCCGGCTCTCGATGCTGCGGTTCGCCTTGCCGTGCTCGCAACGCGAGCAGGAGCCGGTGCCATCGTGTGCTCACCCCGCGAGGTTGCTGCGATCCGGTCGGCTGTCGCTCACGACATCGTTCTCATCACGCCGGGCGTGCGTCCGGCGGGTGCGTCCGCCGATGACCAGCGGCGCACCGCTACCCCCGAGCAAGCGTTGGCCGATGGAGCGGACCTGCTCGTTATCGGGCGTCCGATCACCGGTGCTCGTGATGTAGGGGCGGCGGCTTCAGAACTGTCGGCCGCCTGCCTGGCGGCGCTGCAAGCCCGAGGGACTCGTCTTGGGGTGCCGACGTGACAGCTCCCCTTCGCACCGCTGAGCAGCGGGCGTCAGCGCTCGAGCGAGCACTCGAAGTGCGTCGCGAGCGGGCAGCGCTGCGAGCTGCGCTGAAATCGGGACAGGTCTCCGGTGTGGAGATCGTCGAGGGGGCTGCCGGTGCCGGCGCGTGGCACGGGGTCAGGGTGCGGTGGCTCCTGGAGTCGCTGCCCGGCGTCGGCACGGCTCGTGCCGACTCGATCATGGTGCGGCTGTCTGTTCCGGAGGGCCGCAGGCTTGGCGGGCTCACCGATCGGCAGCGGATCGAACTCCTCGAAGTGCTCGGCCGATGAGCGATGAGCGCGGTCGCCTGCTCGTCGTCTCCGGGCCCTCCGGCGTCGGAAAGAGCACGGTCGTGCGTGCGTTGCTCCTTCGAGCGACCCAAGCCTGGCTCTCTGTCTCGGCCACGACTCGTCCGGCCCGACCTGGCGAGGTCGACGGGGTCGACTACTTCTTCGTCGATGCGAACGGCTTCGATGCAATGATCGCCGGCGGCGAACTGCTTGAGTGGGCGGAGTTTGCCGGGAATCGCTACGGCACGCCGCGTGGCCCGGTCGAGGAGCATCGTGCTGCGGGCCGGCCGGTGATCTTGGAGATCGAGGTTGCCGGGGCTAGGCAGGTGCGGCGCGCTGTCGACGATGCCCTGCTCGTCTTCCTTGCACCACCGTCGTGGGAGGTCTTGCGCGCGCGGCTCCTCGGTCGGGGCACTGAGTCACAGGAGGCTGTGGCCCGGCGGCTGGAGGCCGCGAGGTTGGAGTTGGCGGCGCAGGAGGAGTTCGATGTCGTGGTTGTCAACGCCGAGGTGCCTGACACCGTTGAAACGTTGGTAGGCTTCCTGTCATGAGTTCTGCGCGCCCTGAGGGCATCACCCATCCGTCCATCGATGCGCTTCTCGAAAAGACGGATTCGAAGTACTCACTTGTCATCTACGCCTCCAAGCGGGCCCGGCAGATCAATGCCTACTACTCCCAGCTCGGCGAGGGCCTGCTCGAGTACGTTGGGCCGCTTGTCGAGACCCACGTTCAGGAGAAGTCACTGTCGATCGCCCTTCGCGAGATCGATGCCGGACTCCTCATCGCCGAGGCGGTCGAGGAGCCGGTCTGACCACCAGCCCTTCCGAGACCGGCGCCCCAATCCTGGGGCGCCGGTCTCGTGTCGTTCTGGGAGTGGCCGGGGGCATCGCCGCGTATAAGGCAGTGGAGGTGCTGCGCGGGCTCACCGAATCAGGCCATGACGTCACGGTGGTCCCGACCGCAGCGGCGCTCAAGTTCGTGGGCGCCGCCACCTGGGAGGCGCTCTCGGGCAAGGCGGTCCACGACTCCGTCTGGGCTCAGGCCGACCAGGTCGCCCACGTTCGGCTGGGCCAGGAGGCGGATCTCGTCGTCGTGGTGCCCGCGACGGCCGACCTGCTGGCCAGGGCGACCCACGGCGTTGCCAGCGACCTCCTCACCAATGTCCTCCTCACCGCCCGTTGCCCGGTGCTCATGGCACCGGCGATGCATACCGAGATGTGGGCCCACCCGGCTACCCAACGCAATGCCACCGAACTGCGGCGCCGTGGTGTCATCGTGCTCGAGCCGGCGGCCGGTCGATTGACGGGTGCGGACTCCGGGCCGGGCCGGCTGCCAGAGCCGCGCCAGATTCTCGATGCGATCGACGACCTTCTCCGACGCAGGCCCGCGGCTGACCTTGCTGGCCGAAGGGTCGTGGTCAGTGCCGGCGGTACGAGGGAGCCCCTCGATCCGGTGCGGTTCATCGGAAACAACAGCAGCGGCCGCCAGGGCGTCGAGCTCGCCCGGACCGCGGTTTCCCGCGGCGCGGCGGTCACGCTGGTTGCGGCCAGCCTTGACGTCGACCCACCGGCCGGCGTGCTCCTCGTGCGGGTGGGCACTGCGGCCGAGCTGCATGCAGCGATGGTCGAGGCCTCGTCCGACGCTGATGTCATCGTCATGACTGCGGCCGTCGCCGACTTTCGTCCTGACGCCGAGGCGGGGTCGAAGATCAAGAAGGAGTCCGCGGGAGCCACCCTTCGGATCGACCTCGTCCAGACTGTCGATGTACTTGCCGACCTCACTCGCCGGAGGGAGGGTGAGCGGCCCGTCATCGTCGGGTTCGCGGCCGAGACCGCGACCAGCAACGACGACCTGCACGCACTCGGCAAGGCCAAGCTCGCCCGCAAGGGGTGCGACCTCCTCGTCGTGAACGAGGTCGGCCGAGCCCCGGTGTTCGGGGCAGTCGAGAACGAGGTGCTCATCATGGGCTCAGACGGCGGGGTGACCGAACTCTCGCGGCGCTCAAAAGCCGCAGTAGCCGACGGCTGCTGGGATGCAGTGGTCCGGATACTGGCCGAGCGCTAGCCGCTACACTCGGGTTCGCAATTGTCCGTGACCGTCAAGGTCGCACTCGTCATCGGGAGAAGAGTTCGTGTCGAAGCGCTTGTTCACGTCCGAGTCCGTCACCGAAGGCCATCCGGACAAGATGGCTGACCAGATCAGCGATGCCATTCTCGACGATCTGCTCCGTCAGGATCCCCGCAGCCGCGTCGCCGTCGAGACCATGCTCACCACGGGCCAGGTCCATGTCGCCGGCGAGGTCACGACCGATGGCTTCGCCGACGTGATGAAGCTCGTACGCGACACCGTGCTCCACATCGGCTACGACTCATCGGAAAAGGGCTTCGACGGTTCCTCCTGCGGTATCCAGGTCTCCATCGGCAAGCAGTCGCCCGACATCGCGCAGGGTGTCGACGACGCCATCGAGGAGCGCGAGGGCAAGAGCGGCGATCCGCTGGACCGCCAGGGCGCCGGCGATCAGGGCCTGATGTTCGGCTACGCCTGCACCGACACCGTTGAGCTCATGCCGCTCCCGATCTCCCTCGCCCATCGGCTCGCCGAGCAGCTCACTCTCGTGCGCAAGAACGGCAGCCTCGGCTATCTCCGCGCCGACGGCAAGACTCAGGTGACCATCGAGTACGACGAGCAAGACCGTCCGCTCCGGATCGACACCATCGTCGTCTCCAGCCAGCACGCAGACCACATCGATCTCGACAAGGATCTGGGCCCGGATATCCGACGCATGGTCGTCGAGCCGGTTCTTGCCGCCATTGACCTTGACTCGAAGGACTTCCGTCTTCTCGTCAATCCCACCGGGAAGTTCGTCGTCGGCGGGCCGATGGGCGATGCGGGCCTGACCGGGCGCAAGATCATCGTCGACACATACGGTGGCATGGCTCGGCATGGCGGCGGCGCCTTCTCGGGCAAGGATCCGTCAAAGGTCGATCGCTCGGCTGCCTACGCGATGCGCTGGGTTGCGAAGAATGTCGTCGCAGCCGGTCTCGCCACGCGCTGCGAGGTCCAGGTGGCCTATGCAATCGGCAAGGCCCATCCCGTCGGCGTATTCGTCGAGACCTTCGGCACCGGTGTCATCAGCGATGAGACCATCCAGGAGGCGGTGCTCCGAGTCTTCGACCTGCGTCCGGCTGCCATCATCCGTGACCTCGACCTCCTGCGCCCGATCTACCGCGCAACAAGCGCCTACGGTCACTTCGGACGTCCGCAGGGCGTGAACGAGCTCCTCGATTCCGACGATCCGGCCCAGCGCACGCAGGTGGGCCCGACCTTCACCTGGGAGGCCGTCGATCGAGCCGAGGCACTGCGCGAAGTCTCAGGCGTCTAGCAGCACTTCCGGGGGGCCGTGATATCCGACCAGTTGGCGCTTGAGACAGGCGCTCCCGTCCGGCGCCGGCGACCGGTGGCGAGTTCGTCTGTTCCGCTGGCCCAGATCCTCCCGGTCGCGCAGGTGCGCGTTGAGTCGCCGTTGCCCCATCTCGACCGGCTGTTCGACTACGGCGTCCCGGCAAGCCTCGACGATGCTGCCCAGCCTGGTGTTCGCGTGCGCGTGCGATTCGCCGGACGACTGCTCAATGGATTCATCGTCGGCCGAACGGCGGAGAGTTCAGTCGACGCCACGCTGCGCCCGCTCGAGCGGGTGCTGTCGCCGGAGCCGGTCCTCACCGTCGAGGTTTCTCGGCTCATTGAGATGGTCGCCGATCGCTATGCCGGGACTTTCTGGGACGTGCTTCGCGCGGCCATCCCGCCCCGTCATGCGCGGGCCGAGGCAACAGAGCATCCCCTCGATGCAACACCGATTCTCGCTCGCCCCGAAGACGAGTCAGCATGGGCGCGGTACCAGCGCGGCCGCATCCTCTACGGCCGGGCACTCGACGGCACCATTGCCGGAGTGCGCGGGGTGTGGTCGGCAGCGCCCGCGCATCCCTGGGCCGCCGATGTCGCTGCGGTCGCTCGGGCTGTCCTCAGCCGGCCCACGGGCGGCGTGCTCATCGTTGTTCCGGATGCCTGGGATGTCGCGCAGGTGACGGCAGCACTCGAGGACTGTGCCGGAACGATGGCAGTCCTCACCGCCGACCTCGGTCCGGAGCGCCGCTATCGCGAATTCCTGAAGGCGCTTCGCGGCACGGCGCGCCTGGTCGTCGGCACTCGAGGTGCGGTTTTCGCTCCCGTCCACGATCTCGCGCTCGTCATCATCTGGAACGACGGGGACGAGGCGTTATGGGAGCCCCACGCCCCCTACTGGAATGCGCGCGATGTCGCAGCGCTCCGCTCGCACCTGACCGGCTGCGGTCTCCTCGTCGGCTCACCGGCCCGCAGCGTCGAGGCCGAGCGCTGGTGTGCCAGCGGCTGGGCCCAGTCCATCGTGTCCGCCCGGCAGGCCTTGCGCGATTTCGCGCCTGTCGTGCGCGCGCTCGAGGTACAGGACGAGGCGCGCGACGAGGCTGCTGCTTCTGCACGCATCCCGCATACCGCGTGGCTCGTCGCGAAGGAGGGCCTGCGCAGTGGGCCAGTGCTCGTGCAGGTCGCCCGGCGTGGCTACCTGCCTTCGCTCGCCTGCGTGGGGTGCCGTGAGGCTGCCCGGTGCTCGTGCGGGGGCCCCCTCACGCTCGCGTCAGGCCAGCGTGTCGCGATGTGCGGCTGGTGCGGTGCACTGTCCGGTTCGTGGGCGTGTCCGAACTGCGGTGCGCAGCGATTTCGCGCCGTGGCGGTCGGGGTCGAGCGCACCGCGGAAGAGTTCGGCCGGGCATTCCAGGGAGAGCGGATCATCTGGTCCTCGGCCGAGCAGATGAAGCGATCCGTGGGGCCGGAGCCGGCGGTGGTCATTGCCACTGCAGGCGCAGAGCCGGTGGCCGATGGAGGGTACGCAGCGGTCGTGATCCTCGATGCGCGAGGTTCGATGATGCGTCAATCGCTTCGGACAGTGGAGGAGTGCGCGCACCGATGGTTCTCGGCTGCGATGCTCGCAAGACCGCGCGCCCACGTCATCGTGACCGCCGACACGGGTGCCCCTCCGGTTCAGGCGCTCGTCCGGTGGGACGCCTCCTGGCTGGCCGCCCGCGAACTCGCCGACCGTGAATCGGCCGGGATGCCCCCGGCCACCCGGGCAGCGATTCTGCGGGGTGCCACCGGCGACATCGAGGAGGTAGGGCGCGCGCTCACGACACCGCACCGACTCCTCGGCCCGGTGGGCGGCCGGGCGATCGTGACCGTTCGGCGGGAGGATGGCCCGGCGCTCGGCCGAGAACTGCGAGGGATCTCGGCGGTTCGGTCAGCCAGATCGGGCTCGGGATCGCCAGTGACGGTCACGCTCGACCCCCGCGTCCTCGACGGTTGACCATTGGCTCGACGGTTGACCATTGGCTCGACGCTTGACCCATGGGATAGGGCAACCTGCGAAATCTCGGGCAGATTCGCAGAAAGCCCCGGTTGTCCCAGCCCAGGGCGAAATGGCCGGACGGGGCGCCGCGCTGGCGCGATTAGACTGCAGCCGTGGCCATTCAATCGATCCGACTCATGGGCGACCCGGTCCTTCGCACCCCGGCGGCCACGGTCGAGACCTTCGACAAGGAGCTGCGCAAGCTCGTGAAGGACCTTACCGAGACCATGCAGGACGCTCCGGGGGCCGGGCTCGCTGCCCCGCAGATCGGCGTCTCGCTGCGGGTCTTCACGTACTGGGTCGATGACGAACTCGGCCACCTCGTCAATCCCGACCTCGACCTTTCGTCGGATATTCAAGACGGCGAAGAGGGATGCCTCTCCCTCCCCGGTCTGGCCTTCGACACCAAGCGTGCGATGCGCGTCGTCGCCAGGGGGCAGAACATGCATGGCGAGCCGGTGGTCATCGAGGGCAGTGAGCTCCTCGCACGGTGTATCCAGCATGAGACCGACCACCTCGATGGCATCTTGTTCATCGACCGCCTCGATCCGGAGGCCAGGCGCGAGGCCATGCGCCTCATCCGCGAGTCCGAGTGGTTCGGCGAGCCGGCCCCGTCGGTTCACGTGAGTCCTCATTCCATTTCCTCGCGTTGGCTGTAGGGCTGCGGGTGCGCTGTGTCTTCGCTGGTACGCCCGGAGTAGCGATCCCTGCCCTCGAGGCGCTCATTGATTCGCGTCACGAGGTCGTCGCGGTCGTCACGAGGCCGGACGCCCCGCGCGGTCGCGGTCGTGCTCTCGAACGCAGTGCGGTCGCAGTCCTTGCCGATGAGCGAGGGATACCCGTGCTCAGCCCGTTGAGCCCTCGAGAGCCCGAGTTTGCGGAGCGACTGCGCGAACTCGAGCCCGACTGCTGCCCGGTGGTCGCCTATGGCGCGCTACTGCCGATTGAGGTCCTGTCGATTCCGCGATGCGGGTGGGTGAACCTGCATTTCTCGCTCCTGCCGGCGTGGCGGGGTGCAGCCCCCGTGCAGCGTGCGATTCTCCACGGTGACGACATCACGGGAGCCACGACCTTCGTCATCGGCCCGGGGCTCGACGACGGCCCGGTGCTCGGCACGGTCACCGAGGAGATCCGTCCGAGTGATACGTCAGGTGAACTCCTCGGACGGCTCGCGGGTTCGGGAGCGGGCCTGCTCCTCGCGACGCTCGATGCGCTCGAGGTTGGCTCCATCGTGGCCAAGCCGCAGCCGGCCGAGGGCGTGAGCCTGGCGCCGAAGGTGACCGTCGATGATGCCCGAATCCGCTGGGTTGACCCGCTCATCGGGGTCGATCGTCGGATCCGGGCGATGACCCCTGAGCCCGGAGCCTGGACAATGCTCGAAGGCGAGCGGATGAATATCGGCCCCCTTGAGATGTCCGAGGCAGATGCTGTCGAGGGGCTTGCGCCCGGGGAAATCTCGGTGGTGAAGTCGGGGGTGTGGGTCGGCACCGCGACACGTGCTGCCCGACTCGGTCAGGTTCGGCCGGCGGGTCGCAAGACGATGAGTGCCGCCGATTGGGCGCGTGGTCTGCGCGGCGAGATGGGCCGCTTCGCATGACAGGTGTCGATCCGTCGAGGGAGACCGCGTTTGCGCTCCTTCGCGCAGTCCGAGAGGACGGTGCCTACGCCAACCTTGCCATGCCGCAACTCCTTCGCGCCCGCAAGCTCACCGGCCGAGACGCCGGCTTTGCGACCGAACTAGGCTACGGAACCCTTCGCTGGCAGGGCTGGTACGACGCCATCCTCCAGGCCTGCATTACTCGAAGCTGGGCGAGCGTCGAGGCCGGGCTGAAGGACGTGCTGCGACTCGGCTGCCATCAACTCCTGGCGATGCGCGTGCCGAGCCATGCTGCCGTCGACTCCTCGTGCGAGCTTGCCCGCCGGAATGGCAATCCCGGCTCGGCGACTGGCCGCGCCGGGTTCGTCAATGCGGTCCTGCGCAAGGTGGCTGCGCGCAGCCCCGAGGAGTGGGGTGAGTATCTCGAGGTCACCGGTGACGACGTGACGAGTCTGGCTACGAGAATGTCGCATCCTGCCTGGATCATTCGGGCATTCCAGGATGCACTCGGCGATCGGCGCGATGAGGTCGAGTTTCTGCTCGAAGCCGACAACGAGCCGGCCCGACCGACCCTCGTGGCCAGACCCGGTCGACTCAGCGCCGAGGAGTTACGGGCCCTGCCTCAGGTGGAGCCCACCCGATGGTCGCCACTCGGTGCCGTACTCATCGATGGCACCCCGGAGTCTCTCAATGTCGTCCAGTCGGGTCTTGTCGGAGTGCAGGACGAGGGCAGTCAACTCATGGCGCTTGCGCTTGCGGGCGCGCTGGTCGATCACCCGGAGCAGGCATGGCTCGACATGTGCGCGGGGCCGGGAGGCAAGGCGGCGCTGCTCGCCGGATTTGCTGCACAGCGGGGTGTCGAACTCGTGGCTGTCGAGCAGCATCACCACCGCGCGGTGCTTGTCGATCAGGCGGTGGGCCGCGCTGCGCATGTCGAGGTCGTCGTCGGCGACGCCACGGCCTCCCCGTGGGGAAAGCGCCGTTTTGACAGGGTTCTCGTCGACGTGCCCTGCACCGGTCTCGGCGCCCTGCGACGGCGGCCGGAGGCGCGCTGGCGCAAGTCACCGATGGATCTCGCCACCCTCGGGCCGCTGCAGCGCTCCCTGTTGAACTCAGCGGCCGATGCCACGGTGCCAGGGGGCATCATCGCCTACGTCACATGCTCGCCGCACCTCGCCGAAACGGAGTTCGTTGTCGGCGACGTCGTCGATGCCCGCGATGATCTCGTCATCGAGGATGCCCGGCCGCTCCTGCCCGGCGTCGAGGATCTCGGCGATGGCCCCTTCGTCCGGTTGTGGCCGCACAGGCACGGCACTGACGGGATGTTCCTGGCAGTTCTTCGGAAGGGCTGAACGCGCCCATTCGCGTGAACGTGACGAGAGGCTACCCTCAGCCTGTGGGCGTCCTCATTTCCCCGAGCGTGCTGAACAGCGATCTGGCCCGACTGGCAGACGAGGTTGGCCGGATCGCCCAGGCAGCTGACTTTGTCCATCTCGATGTCATGGACAACCACTTCGTCCCGAACCTCACCTTTGGCCTACCGGTTATCGAGTCCCTCCTGCGCGACTGCCCGGTGCCGGCCGACTGCCATCTCATGATCGCCGATCCGGACCGATGGGCCCCTGCCTATGCAGAGGCGGGGGCGGCCAGCGTCACGTTTCATGTTGAGGCTGCCCAGAACCCTGTTGCGATCTGCGGCAGCATTCGATCCGCGGGCGCACGCGCCGGGGTCGCCGTCAAGCCCGGAACCGATGTCGAGGACCTAGCAGATCTTCTGCCGTGCCTGGACATGATCCTCGTGATGACCGTCGAACCCGGATTCGGCGGCCAGTCCTTCATGACCGACATGCTCCCGAAGATTCGACGAGCGAGGGCCCTCGCGGATGCATCGGGCACTGACGTGTGGATTCAGGTCGATGGGGGCATCGACGTCTCGAATATCGAACGATGCGCGGATGCGGGCGCGAGCATCTTCGTCGCCGGCTCGGCGGTGTTCCGTGATCCGGACCCATCCGCGATGATCGAGCGACTGCGCGCCCTGGCGAATCGGGCCAGCACCCGATGACCGAGTGGGCCGCGGTTATGGCGCAGGCGCTCGAATTGGCGGCATCACCTGACGCTCCCCGGGGCATCAACCCTCGCGTTGGATGCGTCATCATCGGAGATGAGGGCCAGGTGCTGGGGGAGGGCTACCACCGGGGCGCGGGCACTCCGCACGCGGAGGTTCTGGCGTTGGAGTCCGCCGGAAGCTCAGCAAGGGGAGCAACCGCAGTGGTCACGCTTGAACCCTGCCGGCACGTGGGCCGCACCGGGCCATGCACGCAGGCGCTTCTGGCGGCCGGCATTCGCCGAGTCGTCTTCGCCCAGTCCGACCCGACCGCCGAGGCAGGCGGTGGCGCCGACGAGCTCCGGGCCAGCGGGGTCGAGGTCATCGGGGGCGTGCTCTCCGATCGGGCAGCGGCCATCAATGCGGTGTGGTCGCATGTTCAGCGCACTGGGCGGCCGTTCGTCACCTTGAAGTTGGCAGTGACCCTCGACGGGCGTGTCGCCGACTCGACCGGCGGCCCGACCGCGATCACCGGGGCGGAGTCCGCCCGATACGTCCATTCACTCCGGTCTGAGGTTGATGCGGTGCTCGTCGGTACCGGCACAGCGGTCATCGATGATCCTCGCCTTACTGTCCGAGACGAGTCGGGTGAGGCTGAACTCCGTCAGCCCCTTCGGGCGGTCATGGGCGAGCGTGATCTACCGCCGACGCTGCGTGTGTTCGACGGCGAGGCGCCATTCGTTCACCTTCGAACCCGCGCCCCCGCCGAGGCGCTCAGAATCCTCGCCGAACGCGGAGTGCAGCACGTTCTCCTCGAAGGTGGTCCGATCCTCGCGGCCGCCTTTCTCGAGGCGGGCTTCGTCGACGAGGTGGTCTGGCTGCTCGCCCCCAAACTGTTCGGCGCGGGGCCGGTATCGATCGGCCCGCTGCAGTATCCAATTGCGGTCGATGTTCGGGTGCTCGACCGAATCGGGAATGATGTTGTCATCAGGGGCGCAATAAGCGCTGCTGCACGCTGACCGAAGGGCGGCCGAATGTTCACCGGGATCGTCGAGGAGCGTGGCACTGTCGCGTCGATCGAGCAGCTCACGAACGCAGCGAGGGTCGCCATTCGCGGATCGGTGGTCCTCAGCGACGTCAGGGCGGGTGACTCCATCGCCGTGAACGGCGTGTGTCTCACCGTGGTCGATCTCGGCCCGGATTACTTCACCGCAGACGTGATGGAAGAGACCCTCAAGCGCAGTTCGCTGGACGCAGTCGCGGCCGGCTCCGAGGTGAATCTTGAGCGCGCCGCGAGACTCGACTCCAGACTCGGTGGCCACCTTGTCCAAGGCCATGTCGACGGTACGGGCGCGGTGCTCGCCATCGAGCCCGATGCGCACTGGACGGCGATGCGAATCTCGTTGCCGGTCGATCTCGGCCGGTACGTCGTGGAGAAGGGTTCCATTACGGTCGATGGCGTCTCGCTGACTGTCGTTGCGGTGGACGATGAGGCATTCAGCGTGTCGCTCATCCCCACGACACTCGCGGAGACGACGCTGGGTTCGAGGCAGGTGGGCGATCGGGTCAATCTCGAGGTCGATGCCATAGCGAAGTACGTTGAGCGACTGATGCAGGGAAGGTTGTCGTGATTCCAGCCGATGAGATGTATCTGGAGGACGCGGCTGCGGATGTGTCGTCCCCCCGAGTGGCGGTGATCGAACGGAGCAACCTGACTGCGGAGGGTGCCGTCCGCATGGACTCGATCGAAGCAGCCATCGACGCCATTGGCCGAGGCGAGGCTGTGATCGTCGTCGACGACGAAGACCGCGAGAACGAGGGCGACCTGATTTTCGCGGCGTCGGCAGCCACTCCCGCGCTCACGGCCTTCATGATTCGCTACACATCCGGCTATATCTGCGTCGGCATGGATGGAGCGATCCTCGATCACCTCGGACTTCCGCCGATGACCGCGGTCAACGAGGATCGCAAGGGCACGGCCTACGCGGTCTCGGTCGATGCGCGCGACGTCCTGAGTACCGGAATCTCGGCGGAGGATCGCGCCCACACGATGAAGGTGCTCGCAGATTCGGCCACCGAGCCCGGCGATCTCACGAGACCGGGGCATGTCATGCCCTTGCGAGCAGTCGCCGGTGGGGTCCTGCGTCGTGCCGGTCATACCGAGGCCGCTGTCGACCTCACTCGTCTCGCGGGCCTGGCACCCGCTGGTGCCCTGTGCGAACTGGTGAACGACGTCGGCACGATGATGAATGCGGCTGATTGCCGGGCCTTTGCCGACGAGCACGGACTCCTCCTCGTCTCGATTGCCGACCTCATCCGCTACCGCAGGCGACATGAGCACCACGTGAAGCGCATCGCCTCGGCGCTGCTTCCCACGGAATTCGGCGAATTCACGGCTGTCGGATTTCGCAGCGAGATCGACGGCATCGAGCACATCGCCCTCGTTCGCGGTGAGATCGGCGACGGACTTGATGTCCTCGTGAGGGTGCATTCCGAGTGCCTGACCGGCGATGTATTCGGGTCACTCCGATGTGACTGCGGTCCGCAGCTTCAGGCCGCCCTTCGCCGCATTGCGGACGAAGGCAGGGGCGTCGTTCTCTACGTGCGTGGGCACGAGGGCCGGGGAATCGGGCTCCTCCACAAGCTCCGTGCCTATGAACTCCAAGATCGCGGACGCGACACCGTCGATGCGAACCTCGAACTCGGTCTCCCTGCCGATGCCCGCGACTATGGCACCGGTGCGCAGATTCTCGCCGACCTCGGCATCACGAGCATGCGGCTGCTCACGAACAACCCGGCAAAGCGTGCGGGCTTGGAGGGGTACGGGCTTTCGATCGTCGAGCGTATTCCGATTGAGATGATCGCGAACGTGCACAACGCCGAGTACCTGCGCACGAAGGTCGAGCGGATGGGGCACGCCATGCCTGGTCTAGAGCTGCTCCCGCCGACCGGATCTGAGCAATGAGCGGAGCAGGCGCTCCGGAAACTGGTGTGTCAGTCCCCGGGGCGCGCATCGCGGTGGTCGCGTCCTCGTGGCACGCGATCGTCATGGACGGGCTGATCGCAGGAGCCGAGCGCACGTGCGCGGAGTCTGGTGCGGTGGCCACGGTCATTCGCGCAGCCGGGTCCTTCGAGCTGCCGATCATCGCGAAGGCGTGCGCCGGGTCTGGGCGGTTCGACGCCGTGGTCGCCCTCGGGGTCATCATCCGGGGAGGCACGCCGCATTTTGAGTACGTCTGCTCGGCGGCTGCGTCCGGACTGAGCCAGGTCGCGCTCGAGACGATGGTTCCCGTCGGATTTGGGCTGCTCACGTGCGACACCGAGGCCCAGGCGCTCGATCGCGCAGGTATCGACGGCTCGAGCGAGGACAAGGGAGCCGAGGCCACTTGGGCAGCTCTGTCGACCCTTGCCGCACTCCGTGCGCTTCATGCACCCGCCTCACCCTAGGCTCATGCCGTGAAGACTTTCGATGATCTCTACGCCGAGCTCGTGCGCAAGACCGCCCACGGCGATCCGGATTCCGGCACTGTGCGGCTCCTCGCCCAGGGTGTCCATGCCGTTGGCAAGAAGGTCGTGGAGGAAGCAGCCGAGTCGTGGATGGCCGCAGAGCATGAGGGCCCCGACCGCACTGCTGAGGAGATCTCGCAGTTGCTTTATCACGTCCAAGTGCTCATGATCGCCTCGAATGTCACCCTCGAAGACGTCTACAGAAGGCTCTGACTCCTCATGCTGAGAGTTGCGGTACCGAATAAGGGTCAACTCGCCGAGCCTGCGCGCAGCATGCTCATCGAGGCCGGATACCTCCGGGATGCAGGCGTCCGCGATCTCGTCGTGCACGACCCGATCAATGACGTCGAATTCTTCTTTCTGCGTCCCAAGGACATCGCGATCTACGTCGGCGAGGGCACCCTTGACGCTGGCATCACGGGCCGCGACATGCTCCTTGACTCAGGCGCTCGAGCGAGCGAGATCCTCCAGCTCGGCTTCGCCCCGTCGAGTTTTCGGCTCGCGGCGCCGAAAGGCATGGTGAGCGTGCCCCAGGACCTTGCGGGCAAGCGCATCGCGACCTCGTACGCAGGGCTGCTCAATGCCTGGCTGACGGAGCAGGGGATCGAGGCCCGGGTTGTCCGGCTCGACGGCGCAGTCGAAAATGCGGTGGCCTTGGGCGTAGCCGATGCGGTCGCCGACGTTGTTGCGACGGGCACGACGCTCAAGCGTGCGGGCCTCGAGACCATCGGCGAGGCACTCCTAGTGTCCGAGGCTCTCGTGGTCCGGCGTGAGGCCGCACCGGCAGACCCGGCCGTCGACACGTTCGTGCGGCGGCTCCACAGTGTCATGGTGGCGCGGTCCTACGTGCTTGTCGACTACGACATCCACACGGCATTGCTCGAAGAGGCCTGCCGGGTCACCCCTGGCCTCGAGTCCCCGACCGTCTCCTCGCTGCACGATCCTGTCTGGTCAGCCGTGCGGGCGATGGTCCCGGCTGCAGACGTGCATCGCATCATGGATGAGCTCTACGACATGGGAGCGCGCGGCATCCTCGTGACCGATATCCACGCGTGCCGGCTGTGACCGGCGAGCAAGGCGGTGGTGGGGCCTCGATCGAGGTTCGTCGCCGCGTCGCCTGGAACGAGACCGATGCAGCAGGCCACAACCACTTCACCGCTGTGTTCCGCTGGATCGAGGAGGCAGAGCATTCGCTCATGCGTTCGTTGGGCGCCGAGACGGCGATGATCGCCCGGATACCACGGGTGCACATCGACGTTGACTTTCACGATCGACTGTACTTCGGCGAGGTGATCGACGTGCGCGTCGGTGTCGTGAGAGTGGGCACCTCGTCGTGCGCGTTCGAGTTCGAAGTGCTCAAGGCAGATGGTGTCCGTGCGATCAGCGGCAGTTACGTCATCGTCCATGCGTCGAGCACTGCGAGCGGGGCGGAACCCTGGCCCGCAGCGATGCGTGAAGCGCTTGCCAGTCGCACGATCGCCCCACGCGAGGACGTGCCCTAGGAGACGTGGGCCAGCGCGCTTGGGTCGTGGTAAGTCACGGACCTCGCTCGCGAGAAGCGACGACTTTCGGATTTCCTCGGCGTCATGTTTGGAAAACGCTGGCCGACACCGCTCTTATTGCGTTATCGTGACGCTCGTCAGGTAAACATCTCATTACGATTTTCGTTTTCCCTTGAAGTGGGGAGGCGGACGGTGAGACATTCACCCGTGTCGTTCGGCGTCGGCCGACCGGGCCGGCGCGAAGCGAAGGAGAGCGATCAGTGACAGATCCGTTGCCGGGCCTTGAGGGGCTTGACCACGTAGGACTCACCGTGCTCGATCTCGACGAAGGTGTTCGGTTCTACTGTTCCCTGCTCCAGGCGAAGGAGATCTTCCGCCTCGGCCCATTCGATTCCCGCGAACTGCCCGCTGTGGAGGGCAAGGATTGGTCGATGGCCTTCGTGAACGTTGCCGACGCCAGGTTCACTCTTGCGATGCTCGAAC
>CALPZT020000005.1 GCA_943328365.2 Bifidobacterium breve
AGGGCCGGTCGAAATCCTCGCCTCTGACGGCACTGTCCTGCGCACCACTGACAAGGCCTATCTGTGCCGCTGCGGTCACTCGGCCAAGAAGCCGTTCTGCGACGGTGCGCACAAGCGCGAGGGCTTCGTCGACGCCGGCCTGGGCGCGTAGGGGCAACGAACCCGATCAAGGAGCCGAATGCGGCCCCTCCAAAGCCGCTGCCCTTGCCGGCAAAGGCTGACTGAGCATCCACTCGATCGCCTCAGCCGCTGTCCAGCCGCCCGGGTGAAGATCGATCATCCGTCGCGGACCTTGGAGATCTGAGCCGAGGGTCACGATCGGCAGTTCCTGGTAACCGGTTCTGCGTTGCTGACCCATGCCGACGGCCGCGGCAAGACCATTGCACAGGCACTTGCGGCCGACGGTCTCGTCCTCCATTCCGCCCTTGCGCACATACATGTGTACCGGTTCGCCCGCGCATCGGAAGCCGATCGAGCCATCGGCCTTGGCGAAGGGCGTGCGGAGGTATCCGAGGTCGCACAGTCGTTCGCGCGACTCGTAGGCGACAGCGTCGGACATCGTGCCCGAGACGTCGACGACCTTGAACGGAAAGCCGGTCGGTGACGCCACCGGATCGGTGTGCACGACAAGTTCATCACGCGCGATCCCCTCGAGCAGTCGCGCGCGGATCTCGGGATCAATGCCGGAGTCCGAGCAGAGGGCGAACACCGTGCCGACCTGGATCCCCCTCGCCCCGCCTTCCCGCGCCGCGGCGAGCATCTCTGGCGTGCCGGAACCTCCGGCTATCCAGTAGGGCAATCCGGCCTTGGCGATCTTCTGGAGGTCGGGCTCGTCGCGCGGGCCGAACACAAGATCGCCCCGATCGTCGAGCAACTGCTGGCGCGGGGGCGCGTTGTGACCTCCTGCGCTCGACGCCTCGACGATGAATCCATCCGGGCGGATCTCGGGGTCACGAGCGAGGTAGGTCGCGAGCACGTGAGCCGAGACGATCGCGAGGAAGACCGGACGCGACAGGGGCTCACTGACTGAGTCGATGAGATCCCGGGGCTCGAAGTCGAGGGCGTAGTCGACATCGCCGGCATCGGTCACGTCAATCGGGAACTGCACGCTTCCGTGTGCCGCGAGAGTGTCGAGCAGGTGCGGAATCGCCCGCGGCACCCCGGCGCCCATGAGCACGACATCGACGCCTGCGAGCATGGCGCCGTAGAGGGTCCCCGGGGTGGAGAGCTGGATTTTTTCCAGGCAGTTGATGCCAATGAGCCCGTTATGCCCTTCCTTCGCGAGCCAGGTCTCGACGAAGCCGCCGAGGATGAGCAGTTCCTGCGACGAGCGGTTGGGCGTGAGGGTCATCTTGAGTATCGGCGCGTACGACTCCCCCGCGGCGCGGCCACCCTCGAGGAAGTAGCGGGCGAGCGCCCGATCCGCCACGTCCTCATCGGGGAAGTGATGAAGAGCGCGACGGACGTGGCCGCCCTTGTCGCCGTCCTGGAGGCGGCGAGCGAGTACGAGATCGAGGGCCGTTCCTGAGACGACGCCCAACTGGCCTGACTGCGCGACCGCGCCGGCAAGTCGCCAGGACGACACCGCGACACCCATGCCGCCTTGGATGATCTCGGGAATCTCGTGTGCTGTGAGCATGCAATCCTCCGGCTAAAGCTACGGTGACGTAAGTTACGTTAACGTAGGTTTACCGCGGGATGCGCGTTATGTTCGATGGAACCAGGGCTCAGTTGCCCGATGAATCGGCGAGATTCGTGCGCAAGGGCCCGAGGATTCCCCATCGGGGAATCGATCAGCGATGCCATTGCGTGCGCATCACTGTCGTGTCACCACTCACTCACGATTTCACGACAGCGCCGCTCATGCTGAGCTCGCGGTCGCACTCGACTCAGTAGGTCGGCTTGTCCGGCTCGATCTGGTTCACCCAGGCGAGCAGCCCGCCTCCGACGTGCACGGCATCGGCGAAGCCCGCGCCCTTGACCACCGCGAGCGCTTCTGCGGAGCGTCCGCCAACCTTGCAGTGGAGGATGACCCGCTTGTCGGTCGGCAGTTCGGCGAGCGCAGATCCGTCCATGAACCTGCCCTTGGGAATGAGGATGGCACCGGGGATCTGCACGATCTCGAACTCCCCGGGCTCCCGAACGTCAATGAGCACGAAGTCGTCCTCGCCCCGCTCACGCGCATCGAGGAGGACCTTGAGGTCGCGGACCGAGATCGTTGAGTCCATCGCCGCCTCCGCCGCCTCGATCGAGATCGAGCCGCAGAACGCCTCGTAGTCGATGAGCTCCGTGACGGTGGGGTTGTCGCCGCAGACCGCACAGTTCGGGTCCTTGCGGATCCTCACCTGACGGTAGGTCATCTCGAGGGCGTCGTAGATCATCAGCCGGCCGAGCAGCGGCTCACCAATGCCGGCGAGCAACTTGATCGCCTCGGTCACCTGGATTGATCCGATCGACGCGCAGAGCACGCCGAGCACGCCGCCCTCAGCGCAGCTCGGCACCATGCCCGGCGGCGGGGGCTCGGGATACAGGCAGCGGTAGCAGGGGCCGAACTCCGCCCAGAACACGCTCGCCTGGCCGTCGAATCGGTAGATCGAACCCCAGACGTAGGGCTTGCCGAGCAGCACGCAGGCATCGTTCACGAGGTAGCGGGTGGCGAAGTTGTCGGTGCCGTCGACGATGAGGTCGTACTGCGCGAACAACTCCATGACATTCGTCGAATCGAGCCGGAGCTCATGGACGTTCACCTGAACGAGCGGATTGATCTCGCGCACGCTGTCGCGCGCGCTCTCGGCCTTCGACCGTCCGATATCGCTTTGGCCGTGAATGATCTGGCGCTGGAGATTCGACTCGTCAACCGTGTCGAACTCGACAATGCCGAGCGTGCCGACTCCGGCTGCCGCGAGATACATGAGCGCGGGGCTGCCGAGGCCGCCAGCCCCGACGCACAGCACCTTCGCGTGCTTCAGCCGCTTCTGCCCCGACATGCCGACGTCGGGAATGATGAGGTGCCGGCTGTAACGGCGAACCTCCTCGACGGTGAGGTCAGGGGACGGCTCCACGAGGGGAGGCAGGCTCACGATTCGCTCCAGTGTCTGGGCAGATGACGGTTCGGACGTTTCAGCCGGCGGACGCGGCGCAGTGATGCGCCCGCACACGCATGGTAACCGCCCTTGGCTCAATGGGATTCCCCGTGAAACCCACCTGCACATCATTTGCAACAGGCGAGCGGGCAACCGCGCGCGCTAGTCGAGGGTCGATGCCGCTCCCTGCGCCACGAGATTGCGCAGCACTCGGAGCGCCACCGACAAGGTCGCAAGGTCGGCGTCCTCGGTCGCCGCGATCTCATCCAGGGTCGCCCGCGCACGTCCGAGGCCAGCGGCATGCGCCTGCTCCCATTCGAGGATTCGATCACTCGGATCCAGCGCGGGGCTCGTTGCCCGGCTCACCCTCGCGGTCAGCCCGGCAATGACCCCGTAGAGATCGCTCCTGAGCGCCTGGCGGGCGAGCGCGCCCCACCGGTCACCTCGCGGAAGCGCGGTGATTCGCATGAGAGTCTGGTCGACGTCGTACCGCTCGGAGATGGCGAAATAGAGCGGGATGAGCGTCGCAGGGGCCTCCCCCGTGCGTCCCGAGATCTCAGCGATATCCAACAGGGCGAAGACATCGAGCGCGGCGGAGGCCTGCTGCGCGAGCGCCTCCGGGGCCCCAAGATCAAGGAATCTCGTCCGGACCCGCTGCAGCCGATCGGCCTCGCCACCCCGAAGCACGTCGGGCACCCGTCCGGCGAACTCCTCGACCACGGGCTGGAATCTTCTGATCTGGGCAGCCACGTCAAGGTCGCTTCCCCTCGTCTGGATCAGCCATCTGGTCGCACGGTCAAGGAGCCGGCGCGTCTCGAGGTGCAGGGCGTCCTGGGTCGCAGATGGCACGAGGTTGTCCTGCCCGTTGATGTCGTCCCACATCCGCTGGATGCCGAAGACCTCGATCGCGACCGTGGCAGCCTTGACGACCTCCAGAGCCGAAGCACCTGTCTCCTCCATCGCACGGAAGACAAAGGTGATGCCGCCGATGTTCAGAAGTCGATTGCACGTGACCGTGCTGATGATCTCGGCGCGCAGCGGATGACGCCCGAGCGAATCGCCGAATCTCCCGCTCAGGGCACCCGGGAAGTAGCGCCGCAGCATCACCTCGTACCAGGGATCATCACCGAGTCCTGCTGCAGTGAGTGCCGCGGTGAGTGAGATCTTCGCGTAGGCGAGAAGCACGGCAAGCTCCGGAGATGTGAGCCCCTGGCCAGCGACGCGACGGGCGTTGAGCTCCTCGTCATCGGGGAGGAACTCAAGGGCCCGATCGAGGAGCCCTTGGCGTTCGAGCTCGCGAATCATGCGCTGGTGCACGGTGATGAGATCGGACGAGCCCGCGCGGGCATTGCCCAGCACGACATTCTGCGCATAGTTGTCGTCCAGAACCTGCTCGCCGACGACCTCGGTCATCTCGGCGAGGAGCGCATTTCGGTCAGGCAGCGACATGGCGTCGGCAGCGACGAATTCGTCGAGCAGGATCTTGATGTTCACTTCATGGTCGGACGTGTCAACGCCGGCCGAGTTGTCGATGGCATCGGTGTTGAGGCGAACCCCGGCTCGCGCCGCCTCGACCCGGCCGAGCTGCGTCAGTCCCAGATTGCCGCCCTCGCCAACGACCCGGCATCGCAGGTCGTCGCCATTGACCCTGATCGCGTCATTGCCCTTATCGCCCACTTCTGCATTTGTCTGCGTTCGAGACTTGACGTAGGTGCCGATGCCTCCGTTCCATAGCAAGTCGACAGGAGCGACGAGGATTGCCCTCATGACCTCGGCTGGCGTGAGCTGGCCGGTCTCGCTCGACAGGCCAAGGGCAGACAAGGCCTCCGGTGAGAGGTCGATGGATTTTGCCGACCTGGAGTAGACGCCGCCGCCGCGTGAGATGAGGGCCGCGTCGTAGTCAGCCCAACTCGATCGCGACAGCCCGAACAGCCGTGCGCGCTCCCCGAAGGAGACCGCCGGATCCGGATCCGGGTCAATGAAGATGTCTCGATGATCGAAGGCTGCTACGAGGCGGATGCCCTCGCTCAGGAGCATTCCGTTTCCAAACACGTCACCGCTCATGTCGCCGACACCGACGACGGTGAAATCCTCGGCCTGGGTATTGATGCCGAGATCTCGGAAGTGCCGCTTGACCGACTCCCAGGCGCCTCGGGCCGTGATGCCCATCGCCTTGTGGTCGTAGCCCACCGAGCCTCCAGATGCGAAGGCGTCGCCGAGCCAGAACCCGTATTCGGCCGAGATCTCGTTCGCGAGGTCGGAGAACGTGGCGGTGCCCTTGTCTGCCGCGACAACAAGGTAGGAATCGTCACCGTCTCGCCGGACAACGCCCCGCGGAGCGACGATGCCGCCGCTCACCCGGTTGTCCGTGACATCGAGCAGCGCAGATACGAACTCGCGGTAGGACGCCTTTCCCTCCGTGAACCATGCCTCCCGGTCAACCGCAGGATCGGGAAGTTCACGAGCGAAGAACCCGCCCTTTGCGCCCACCGGCACGATGACCGCGTTCTTCACCTCCTGGGCCTTGACGAGCCCGAGCACCTCCGTGCGAAAATCCTCGGACCGATCGCTCCATCGCAGGCCTCCCCGGGCGACCGTGCCGAATCTCATGTGCACCCCCTCGACCCTCGGGGAGTACGCCCAGATCTCGAACATCGGCTTGGGGAGCGGCATATCCGGGATCGCCCGAGGATCGATCTTGAATGCGAAGGCCTGCCGAGGTCCGCGATCCTGTGCGAAGTAGTTCGTGCGAAGGGTCGCCCGAATCGCAGCGAGAAAGGCCCTGAAGATACGGTCGTGGTCGAGGCTGAGCACGCCTTCGAGCTCGCGCTCAATCTGAGCCACAAGGTCTGCTGAGGCCTCCAGCCGCGCGTCGTCCTCCGGGTACCGACGTGGGTCAAACTGAGTCTCGAAGAGACGAACGAGAAGTCGGACGATCCCGGCATCACCAGTCATGACCCGTTGGATGTACTCCTGGCCGAACGAGAATCCGACCTGCCGCAGATAGCGGGAATATGCTCGAATGAGCGAGGTCTGCCGCCAGGTGAGTCCGGCGCGGACAACGAGTGCATTGAACGCATCCGTCTCGCACTCACCCAACCACGACGCACGGAAGGCATCCGTCGCGCGGCTCGGCAGGGAATCCCGCTCCTCGATGTCGCCGGGGGGCAGTCGTAACCCGAAGTCGAGGACCCACGCGGGTGCGCCAGTTGAACGAGCGATGACATGGGGGTGCTCGTCAAGCACCTCAACACCCATCACCTGGAGGGTCGGCAGGATGCGGGACAACGACATCGCCGAACCGACCCTGATGACCTTGAATCTCATGCGATCCGTGTCATCGCCTTCGTGCGCGTACCAGTCGAGTGCGAGCTCAGATGGCTGCAGTCGGTCAATGGTGAGCGCGTCGTTGACTGCCACCGAAGCGCGAAACTCCTCCTTGTATCCCTCTGGAAAGGCCGTCGCGTACTCGGCGAGGAAGGCCGGTGCCTGCGCCTCCCCGAGGGCTGCGACCGTCGCCTCCGTGAAGAGGTCCTCCCAGCTCTGCGTCGCGCGGGCAAGCCGCTCCTCGAGTACCGCGTGGTCGACCTCGGGCACGGTCGCGCCGGGCGCAACGTGAACGACGTAGTGGAGCCTCGCGAGCACTGACTCGGTCACGAGCGCGGTGTAGTCAACGGACACCCCGCCGAAGGTCTCACGAAGCAGCCGTTCGATGCGGAGCCGAACGGGAGTCGTGTAGCGATCCCGCGGCAGGTACACGATGCACGAGACGAATCTTCCGTAGTCGTCGACGCGCAGATAGAGCTTCGTCTGACGACGCTCAAGGAGGTGCATGACCGAAGCAGCGATCTCGATGAGCTGCTCGGGGCGTGTCTGGAACAGCTCGTCGCGAGGATACGTCTCAAGGAACTGGCGCAGGTCCTTCGCGCTATGCGAGCCCGGCACGAGGCCGAGGCTGTCGGTGACCCGGTGAACAAGCTCCCGGAGGACCGGTATCTCAGCCACGCTCTCGTTGTAGGCGGATGCCGTGAGAAGCCCGAGGAATCGCCGCTCACCGATGACCTCACCCGAGGCGTCGAACACCTTGACCCCGATGTAGTCGAGGTAGGAGGAGCGGTGCACGGTGGAGCGCGAGTTCGCCTTCGTCAGGACGAGGACCCGCGGATCGCGTGCCTGCGCCCGCACAGCAGGTGGCAGCACCGAGAAACTCGTTGAAACCGGCGGTGGCACATCGCTCATGCCTTCGGCACGTGGTTCGGCCCGCAGGATTCCCAGACCCGAATCAGCAACAGCCTCGAGCGCTTCGGCGCCATCCGGGCCGGCGACGAGTCGGTACTCCCGGTAGCCGACGAAGGTCAGGTGGTCGTCGCACAGCCACTCGAGAAGGTCTGCAGATTCGCGGACCTCGACGTCGGGCACGCTGACCGGCGGCACGGCCCTCAGCTCCCGTGCAATCCGCATGGCCTGCGCGACCATCGGCTGCCAGTCGTCAACTGCGGCTCGGACATCGCGAAGGACGCGCTCGAGCCTTTCGACGATCCGGGGCTCCGACTCGTGCGTGAAGTCGCGGTCCATCCGAAAGCACATCCATGACTCCGCAATGGCCCCTTCCGGCCGCGGATCATCCACGTCGAGATCGAGGATTGCGAGGAGGTTTCCCTGTGGATCTCGCTCCACCACCAGCTGCGGGTGCATGACGAGCCGGATGAATCGGCCCTCATCGGTCAGTGCCGCCGTAACCGAGTCGACGAGGAAGGGCATGTCGTCGGTAACGATGGCTGCCACGGTCGCAAGGCCGTCGTCGTCACGCCGGAGGACGACATTGGACGTCCCCGCCAACCGCCGTGCCGCCAGTTGCCTCACGAGGGAGACCTGGCCGAAGATCGCAGGCACTCCGATCGAGCCGACGTCCTCGCTCGCCATATGCCGGGAGAACCGGGGGACGAGGAACCTCAGATCCTCGTCCTGTTCGCCTTCCAGAGCCGTGATGAGGTTGCTCGCTAGGTCCTGCACACGGCTACGCTAGCCATAAACATGGAGGTTGTAGGCATGGCCACGACAATGGATTTCTCGCAGACGTACGACTTCCCGCCGGCTGCGGTTCGCGAAATGATCTCAGACCCTGATTTCATCGCCGAACGAGCAACCCGTACCGGTTCGACCTCGGTCGACATCGAGGTCGCCGAGGAGCCCAACGGCAGCACGACCGTCATCGTCGAGCGTGTCATGCCAGCCAACGTCCCCTCCTACGCCAAGTCGTTCGTCGGCGAGACCCTGACCATCACCGAGCGTCAGGAGTGGGCCGTGCCTGCGGCCGACGGCACGGGCACCGCAGTCGCGACCGCCGAGTTCTCCGCCCCGCTCACCTTCACCGGCTCGATGTCCATCACGGCCGACGGCGACACGACGACCGTTCGCACGTTCGGCGAGTACAAGGCAAGCGTGCCGTTCGTCGGCGGCAAGGTCGAGGAGATGGCCAAGGACCAGACCATTCGCTATCTCACCAAGGAGCAGGAGATCGGTCGCAGCTGGCTTCAGGGCGAACGCTGACCCGGTCTCGTCGCAGAAACTGCTCAACGCTTCGCGGGCTTTGCTGCTCTCCCGCGCCGGCCGCCCAAGGCTTTTACCGCCTGCTTCAGCTCCTCAAGCGCCTCGCCAAGCCCGTCCACGAGGTCGGGGAGATCAGGTACAGAATCGAAGTCTGCATTGATCGCAACGAACACGCGTCCGTCGTAGGAGGTCATGCCGATGCTGATGGCCTGGTTCTTCGTGAGCGGCATCACCGGGTAGGTGGCCATGAGGCGCGAACCAGCAAGGTAGAGGGCATCCTGCGGACCAGGCACGTTCGTGATCGCGAGGTTGTACACCCGGCTCGAAAGCCTCGATGCGAGCCGGGCACCAAGCGCATGCAGGGTGGGCGGCCCGAACCCCGCGGCGTTGATGATCGCCTCCGCTCCCAGCAATTGCGCGACGTCCTTCAATTGC
This sequence comes from Bifidobacterium breve, assembly GCA_943328365.2. Lineage (GTDB taxonomy): Bacteria > Actinomycetota > Actinomycetes > S36-B12 > S36-B12 > WLND01. The sequence continues at coordinate 9,069 of CALPZT020000005.1, forward strand.
GACGTCTCGTAGTTGATGCGGCGTAGCCGCACGATCGGATCCGGCTCACCGGTCGGCAGGTCGACGAGGAATGCAGAGACCGGGGATCCAGCATCAGCGGTACTGAAGGGAACCACTGCACGCAGATGCGAGCGGCTCGACACCGAAGCCCCTCGGCCAAGGAGCCAGGTGCGCAGTGCACCAGTCAAGGTGCAGAGCATGACGTCGTTCACTGAGCAGTCGAGCGCTCGATGCAGGGCACGGAAATCGTCGAGGCCATAGTCGACCGTTGCCAGCCTCCGGCTCGACCCGATTTCGACGTTCAGTGGGGTCGTCGTTGCGGGGGTTGCGAGCGAGAGCGCAGAGGTGGCGATGCCCAGCGCACGGCCACCGATGTCGCCTGCCAGCGAGAGCACCTGCGATGCAGCACCCTTCACCGCCTCGAGCGCCACGGCAGGATGCACGATTGACTCGGTAAGCGCAGAGGAGACCAATTCGACGGCCGAGGGCTCGGCCTGCGCCGCCCACTTCCCACCGGTCGGCGCTCGCCTGCCGGGATCGCTGTCCATGATCACCTGCATGAGGTCGATGGCGGCAAGGCCATCGACGAGCGCCTGATGGGTCTTCGTCACGAGCGCGAAATGATCGTCAGCGAGGCCCTCGATCAGGTACATCTCCCACAGCGGCCGCTCCTTGTCCAAGGCACGTCCCATGAGACGTCCGACGAGTTCATTGAGTTGTTCCCGCGATCCGGGCCGCGGGAGCGCCGAGCGGCGAACGTGGTACGAGAGATCAAAGTGGGAGTCATCGACCCAAACCGGGCGAGCGATTCCGAAGGGAACCTGCCGAATCCGCTGGCGGTAGCGAGGAACGAGCGCGATTCGCTGCGCGATGATTTCGACAAGCCGGTCGTGGTCGAAGCCCTCGTCAGGCGTGCGGAAAATCGCCACGCTTCCGACGTGCATAGGCGTCGTGGGGTGGTCCAGGTACAGCAGCGACGCGTCGAGCGCGCTCACCCTCTCGTTCATCCTGGCATCTCCCTCGCGACCGAGATCCTCCCCGGCAGTCCGTGACGACACCGGTATCGGGTCGTCACGCCTGTCACCCTAGACGAATTGCCCGGGTGCGCCTGCCCACTTACTCATGATGCTCGTCGGGTCCAAACGGGGATGCTCGTCAGGTCGAAGCTGCGATGCTCGCCTGCAGGGGTTCACGCTGCTAAGCCCTTCGCCAGCGCAGTCAGCATTCGGCGCTCACGACGGGACGCTGCCTCGTAAGGGGTGATGCCATCGCGAATCGCCCGCTCCAGCCGCTCAGGATCGCGAGGCATCCGCACGACAGGGGCTCTGACACCGAGTTGGCGAAGCAGTCGATCGCTGACTGACGTGGTCGCGAGCATCCCTTGCTGGCCGGTCAAGACGAGCGTGAGGGGTGCGTCATCGTTGACCCGCGTGACGGCGGGAAGCTCGTTGAGCAACCGAGTGAGCCCAAGTGTCGAGGATCGCGCGATGACCAGCACTCGGTCCGCGGCTTCCAGTGCCGTTACCGCGGCAGCATTGCGCCTCGAGGCGAGCAGTGGGCTTCCGGCCAGATGAGCGACCGCCCCTTCCTCTTCGACGCATGCGCCGATGTCGACGACAACGACGTCAAACGCCTCCCTGGCGACGCTCCAGACCGTACGCAGCGCCGCCTCGCGAAGATCTGGCCAGCGTTCCGCCCGGGCGATGCCGCCAAGGATGAAAAGCCGGTCCGACAGCTGTCGGGCTGCCGCAAGGAGCGTCCGCCGATTGAGGGTGCCGTTCTCCGCCTGCCGGCACGCGACGACGAGGCCGCTCGTGTCGGCATTCACCGCAACCTGCGCGACCATCGAGGGCGCATACGTATCGGCGTCGGCAAGGCACACCTCATGACCCTGCCTCGCGAGGGATTGGGCCACCGCGAGGGCAGTGGTCGTTCGCCCCGGTGCCCCCGTCGTGCCCCAGACTGCGATGAGGCACTGCGGGCGCGAATCCTCATTGGGCTCTTCATCAAGCACAGAACGGTCGTGAGCACGGAAATCACGAGGGCTGAAATCCGTTGAAGGCATTGCGGAATCGCCCGATCCAATGGCCCGGGCAATCTGAGCCATGGTCGCCACCGCATCCCCGTGATGCCTGATGATGCAGCGCACATTCCACGCCGCGAGTTGGCGTTCATCCTCGTCATTCCCCGCGATCCCAATGACCAACCGCTCGTCGGCGATAAGCCGACCCACGAGATCCCCGCTGAGCCGGGGGACCCCCGCGCTCAGCACGACAGCCATGCTCGTGTCGGCTGCCGCCGCCGCCAGCAAGTCGGCCGCATCGAACGACCGCCGCACCACGCCCACGCCGTGAAGTGCCGCGGATGACACGAGGTCGGGCTCACTATCCAAGTCGGGGATAGCGAGAATGAGGGGCGTCACCTGAGCCCAGCATCCGACGAGTCTGACCCGAGCGAGTCGGTAATCGGAACCGCTGCGAGATCGACCGCCCCGGAGCGGATGGCAGCAATTGCAGCGCTGACCTCGGCCTGAGGCACTTCGATCACGACCGCAATCTCGCCGCCCACGCCGACAGATTCGCGATCGGCAGACACAACAAGCACCTGCGGAAGAACGAGCGAGGGTGGCGCAATCGACGTCTGGCCGCCATCAGAGGCGGTCGCCCACACGTCGACTCGATCGCCTGCGGCAAGGTCGATCGGCGCGTGGAGGGGGTCGACGGGGATCGTCACCCGACGAGTGCCCGTAGACGGTGCCGCGCCGATCGCGGCCATGGGGACGAGCGACCCGGCCGACACCGGCAGGGTCATCCGGCCTTCGATCGGAGCGTCTGCCCGCGCGTATGATTCCGCCGCAGCACCGAGCGAGACTGCAACCGGTTCGACAATCGGGAGTGCGCCCGGGACCAAATCCCGAGTCGCACGCCACACGGTCACCGTCGACTCCGAATTCGACATGAGGCTTGCACCCCACGCCATCGCGATAATCATGAGCCCGAGTCCGAGCCATAGCCTCGTGTCGCGCCACCTCATCCGCCGCATCCGCTCGGCGCGTGGCGGCGACGCGATCGATGCCCGGCCGGCATTCATCTCGCGCGATCTCGTGAGGACGTTCATGGACTCTCCCCGTTTCTCGGTTCGTGGCTGGGCACCTCATGCGCACACGAGTGCGTTCCCTGGTGCCGCATTAGGATCGCTCACCCACGACCAATCGCCAAACAGTTATCCACAGGCCCGGGGGCGGTCGCCCTTCACCAGCATCGATTTGGCACCATCAGCAGGTGTCCTCGCGATTTCTCACCCTCGCCGATGTCTCAGAGACGCTGAACATCTCGGCCGCCCAGGCGTACGCCCTCGTCCGCTGCGGAGACCTGCCGGCAATCAAGGTCGGGGGCCGGGGCCAGTGGCGCATCGAGGCAGCCGAGCTCGAGAACTACATCAGCCGGATGTACGCCCAGACCCGCGAGTTTGTCGCCACGCATCCCTTCGGAACTGAGCCAGGCATCAGCGCCGATCAGGCATCCAGCCCCGACGCACTGCACGGCTGATCGACACGAGCGCGCAGGTCGTCACGTCGCCGTCCGCTCCGAGAATGTCGACGTGATCGGCTCCCACGAGCGCAGGTGACCCGAACAGTTCAGTCCCATCGACGAGGACAAGGCGGACGTCGATCCCCGATTCAGCGCGCAGGAACATGCCCCAACTCACGCTCGCCACCCTCGGCCGGTGATCACCGCCCGGCTGCGTTCCCTGCTCACTTGCGGAGAGTGCCGGACGCAGGCCCCGGATGGTAACCGCACTCGCTAAGGCGATGCAGTGCTCAGCGCCATAGCGATCGACGAGGACGACGACGTCGTCCCCTCGTCGGTCGACGGTGCCCTCGATCCGGCAGCCGCTGCGCAGTGTCATCGTCACCGGGTTCGGGGCGGCCCCCAGCCGATCGGCCAGACTGAGCGCCACTCGCTCCGCCGTGAGGATGTGCGCAGCCTCGGCTAGCACATCGGCATCGATGTCTGACTGAAGGCTTGCGGCTGCCTCCGCGAGCAGGTGGTCAGGTTCGATGCCGCCGGCATTGGGTCGCCCGAGCAGGTTCTCGTCTGGTGCGGGCATGTGCTGCGGCCTCTCTCGAAGGTGGTCCAGATCACGTTGCCCCCGGGTATGGCCCGGCTACCGCCCCGCCATACCCGCCTCGTGAACAACGATCAGGCCACTTCGGTTCGGGGAATCAGTTGTCCACAGCCACCCTTGACATACCGGTCACTGGATGACTTACGATGCATTCGCAATCAAACGAATGCAAATGAACATATTCGTCACCATTCACCATTCCAACCTCACCGCGCCCCCCGACCGCGGTCGTCCTCCAAGGAGTACGCCGTGTCCATTTCCACGCTCGCCCCCGCTCGCGCCACTACTGCCCAACCCGTTCAGGCGGCTGCCCGTCAGCTCCCCCTTCCACTTTCATGGGAGGTCGCCCCAGGCATTCCCGCCGTACCGCCAGCACCGCGGCATCTGCGCCTCGTGGGTGCTCCTGATTCAGCTGCCACCGGCGAGCCTCATGAGCAGCAGCCCACAGCAGAGTGGGTTGCCAGGATGGCTCGCGCCGTCGCCGAGGTCGGGGCTGGCGAACGGCCTCCGGGACAGCTCACGCGCTGGGTGGAGCGCAACCAACTGCGACTTCTCGCTGCCCGAGGAGCCGCGGTGGCACGCCACCCGAGCTCTCGTGGGCCAGCTGCAATGGCGAATCGCGCGCGTGGGCTCCAGCAGGTTCGTTCGATTCGCCTGTGCCCCATCATCCCCGGAGTCGTCGAGACGTCCGCCGTGCTCGTCGGTGCCGAACGGGCTCGAGCCGTGGCCATGCGATTCGAGTTCATCTCGGATCGCTGGCTGCTCACAGCGTTCAGCCTCGGCTAGGACTTCGCGAGTCGGCTTCGCGAGTCGGCTTCGCGACATGAGTTCGCGACATGACTTCGCGACACGACTTCGCGACACGACTTCGTGCGCCGCTGCGCGGGGGGCAGCGGCGCACGAAGGGAAGGATGCCCCCTGCCCCTAGATTTCGCCCGCGACCGTTCGCGATCGGAACAGTGCTCCTCCGCGATGAATGCCTTTCCGCAGGTCGCCTGCTACTTTCCGCGACGACGGTTTTCGCGCTCAGCTCTCCGTCGCTCAGCCCGGCTCGCATTGGGGTCAACCTCGACGATCCCGCCGTCCTCGACCTCCATCTCGCCACGCTCGACACCGCCGGTCTCGCTGGGCGCCGAGTACTCCATGTGCGCGGGCCTCGAGGGTGCGAGACCTTTTGCAAGCAGGGTGGGAGCCGGAGCAACGGGAGGGGCCGATCCCTGAGCAGCAGCGGCGGCAAGGCCCGCCAATGCTGTGGCACCTGTGGCGTCGACAAGACCCTCGATTGCCTCCTGCGCTTCCTCGGACGCCGGCGGAGCCACCTCGACATCAACGTTGAACAGGTATCCGACAGTCTCCTCCTTGATGGAGTCCATCATCGCGGTGAAGAGGTCGAAGCCCTCCCGCTGGTACTCGATGAGCGGATCCCGCTGGGCCATGGCACGAAGGCCAATTCCATCCCGCAGGTAGTCCATTTCATAGAGGTGTTCGCGCCACTTGCGGTCGAGCACCGACAGGATGACCCGTCGCTCGAGCTCCCTCGTCACGGTCTCGCCCAGCGTCTCCTCGCGGACGTCGTAGGCGTGCTGGACATCCTCCTTCAGCTCGGCAACGAGGTACTCAGAGGAGAGTCCGCTGCGGCCACCGCCAGAGAATTCCTCGAGCTCCTCGATCGTGACGTTCACCGGGTAGAGCTGCTTGAGCGCCGTCCAGAGGCGGTCGAGATCCCAGTCCTCCGGATACCCGTCCTTCGTCGCCGCCGTGACATAGCCCTCGATGGTCGAATCGATGAACTCGCGAACCTGCTCCTCGATGTCCTCGCCCTCGAGCACGCGGCGCCGCTCGTCATAGACCACCAGGCGCTGACGGTTGAGGACGTCGTCATACTTCAGGACGTCCTTGCGGATCTCGAAGTTCTGCGCCTCGACTTGGGACTGCGCTGATCGGATGGCGTTCGAGACCATCTTCGCCTCGATAGGAACGTCATCGGGCACGTTGAAACGGCGCAGGAACGCATCGACCATATCCGCCTTGAACAGGCGCATGAGGTCGTCCTCGAGCGAAAGATAGAACTGGGTCGCGCCGGGGTCGCCTTGGCGTCCGGATCGACCGCGCAACTGATTATCGATTCGCCGGGACTCGTGCCGCTCTGTCGCGAGAACGTAGAGGCCACCAAGGTCAACGACCTCGTCGTGCTCGGCCTGAACAGAGGCCTTCGCCGTGTCGAGCGCCGGAAGCCACGCGGCCTCGTACCCCTCAGGCTCCTCGATAGGCGAGAGTCCCTGCTGGGCGAGCGCGGCCGCCGCCATGAACTCAGGGTTTCCGCCGAGCATGATGTCAGTACCGCGTCCGGCCATGTTCGTAGCGACCGTCACGGCACCCCGGCGACCCGCCTGGGCGACGATCGCCGCCTCCCGGTCGTTGTGCTTGGCATTGAGCACCTCGTGCGGCACCCCGTTCTGCTTCAGCAACTTGCTGAGGTGCTCGGACTTCTCGACACTCGTCGTGCCGACGAGGATTGGCTGCCCGTGCTCATGTCGCTCGACGATGTCAGCGAGCACGGCGTCGTACTTGGCCGCTTCGGTGCGGTAGACGAGATCGGGGTTGTCGATCCGGACCATCGGCCGATTCGTCGGGATCGGCACGACGCCGAGGTTGTAGATCTGCGAGAACTCCGACGCCTCAGTCATGGCGGTACCGGTCATGCCCCCGAGCCGCTTGTACAGCCGGAAGAAGTTCTGGAGGGTGACGGTGGCGAGGGTCTGGTTCTCGGCCTTGATCTCCACGCCCTCCTTCGCCTCGATGGACTGGTGCAAGCCCTCGTTGTACCGACGCCCCGAGAGGATGCGGCCAGTGTGCTCATCGACGATGAGCACCTCGCCGTCGATGACGACGTAGTCGCGATCCTTCCTGAAGAGCTCCTTCGCCCGGATCGCATTGTTGAGGAAGCCCACGAGCGGGGTATTCACCGTGTCGTAGAGGTTGTCGATGCCGAGCTGATCCTCGACCTTGTCGATCGTCGACTCGAGCACGCCGATGGTCTTCTTCTTCTCATCGACCTCGTAGTCGGTGTCGCGCTTGAGCAGGGTGACGATGCGCGCGAACTCCGCGTACCAGTTCGTCGCCTGATCAGCAGGTCCGCTGATGATGAGCGGGGTGCGTGCTTCATCGATGAGAATTGAGTCGACCTCATCGACCACGGCAAAGTTGTGGCCCCGCTGGACGAGCTCATCTCGCGACCAGGCCATGTTGTCGCGGAGGTAGTCGAAACCGAACTCGTTGTTCGTGCCGTAGGTGATGTCGGCCGCATAGGCAACGCGTCGCTCCGGCGGGGTCATGTTCGACAGGATGACGCCGACCTCAAGTCCGAGGAATCGATGAATTCGACCCATCCACTCGGAGTCGCGCTCGGCCAGGTAGTCATTCACGGTGACGACATGGACACCCTTGCCTGACAGTGCGTTGAGGTACGAAGGCAGGGTCGCCACGAGGGTCTTGCCCTCACCGGTGCGCATCTCGGCAATATTCCCGAGGTGAAGGGCGGCGCCGCCCATGATCTGGACGTCGTAATGCCGCTGGCCAAGGGTCCGGCGTGCTGCCTCGCGAACCGTGGCGAATGCCTCCGGCAAGAGGTCATCGAGTGATTCTCCGCCCTGGTATCGCTCCTTGTACTCCTGGGTGAGGTCGCGCAGTTCCGCATCGGTGAGGGCGACAAAGTCCTCTTCAATGGCATTGACAGCTTCCGCGATCGCGTGAAGCTTCCGAAGGATCTTGCCTTCTCCGGCGCGGAGGATCTTGTCGAGGAGTCCCACAGTGGGCGACCTTTCGGTTCGGGGCATTAGGCACCGGCCAGGGGCCGGCGCACGAGGCAACACTCCATCGTAGAGGGGTCCTGCAGTTTTCTCGAAGGGCTGGGAGACTGCAGGCATGACCTTGCCGTCTCCTGCTGTCGCGACCGGCGGAACCCCGCCTGTCCTCAGCGACGGGGTCGTCCTTCTGCGACTGCCCGCTGTCAAGGATGCACCTGATATCGCGGAGGCCTGCCAAGACCCGGACACCGTCCGATGGACCACGATTCCAAGCCCCTACACCCTCGAGGACGCCGAGGCTTGGATAGCCGAGCACGGCATCGGGGAGCAGGGATTCGAACGCTGGTGGGGCGCGCCCACATGGGCCATCACCCATGGCGGAGACCGGTGGGGTGGCACGGTTGACTTCCGGCTCGACGGAGCGGGGGGCGCTGAGGTCGGCTACCTCGTCGCACCATGGCTGCGCGGCAATCAGGTTGCGACCAGGGCGCTGCGCTTGGCCTGCAGTTGGGCATTCAATGCCCAAGGTCTCCAGGTCATCAGGTGGTACGCCAACGTCGGCAATGACTCATCACGCATGGTCGCCACGAAGGTTGGCTTCCGCGTGCACCGTGACACTGTTCGCCTCGGACTCGTTCAACGGGGCACTCGCGTCGACG
>CALPZT020000006.1 GCA_943328365.2 Bifidobacterium breve
AGGCGAATCGGTCCGTGCAGCCCTCGCCCGTCGAACCGGGGTGACCGGTGCCCAGGAATCCCTCGATCATGAGGCCGAGAGGCTCGCGAGCGGCGACCCCGACGCGGGCGATGCCTACTCCGACGCCCTTGACTCCTGGCTCTCGCTCGGCGGAGCCGACTTCGACGAGCGGCTCGAAATGGTCATCCGAGACGTCGGCCTCGACATCGACCTAGACCTCGCCATGACCGCTCTGTCGGGCGGGCAGGCGGCCAGGGTGGGCCTCGCAGGGCTCCTCCTGTCCCGATATGACGCATACCTCCTCGACGAGCCCACCAATGACCTCGATAGCGAGGGCTTGGACCTCCTCGAGGAATTCGTCGAGGACGCGAAGGCCCCGATTGTCGTCGTGAGCCATGACCGAGAATTCCTCGCCCGCACCGTTACCTCGGTCGTCGAGATCGACCGGAGCCTCCAGCGCATCACGACCTACGGCGGTGGCTACGAGGCCTACCTCGAGGAGCGCTCGGTCGCCCGGCAGCATGCTCGGCAGTCCTACGAGCAGTACTCGGGCAGGCGATCAGAACTCGAGGCCCGCGCTCGCTCCCAGCGGGCATGGATGGAGAAGGGCGTGAAGAACGCCCGCAGGAAGGCCAAGGACAACGACAAGATCGGTCGCAAGTTCAGATCGGAGGCCACCGAGAAGCAGGCCGCCAAGGCCCGTCAGTCTGAGCGCCTCATCGAGCGGCTCGAGGTCATCGATGAACCCCGCAAGGAATGGCAACTGCAGTTCTCCATCGCGCCGGCTCCTCGCTCCGGCGAGATCGTTACCGTCGCGCGTGCCGCCTGCGTGAGCAGGGGCGACTTCACGTTGGGTCCGATCGACGTGCAGCTGAACCTTCGCGACCGGGTTGCCGTGACCGGTCCCAACGGCGGCGGAAAAAGCACCCTCCTGAGCCTCATTCTCGGTCGAATCCCTCCAGACACCGGACTCGTGAGCATCGGCAACGGAGTCGTCATCGGCGAGGTGGATCAGGCGAGAGCACTATTCGAGGGCGAGGAGCCGCTCGTCGTGGCATTCGCACGCGAGGTCCCCGACTGGCCGACTGCTGAGGTCCGAACCCTGCTCGCGAAGTTCGGGCTCGGCATCCATCAGGTCATGCGTCCGGCCGCATCGCTCTCGCCCGGCGAGCGCACCCGAGCCAGCCTTGCCCTGCTCCAGGCTCGAGGCGTGAATCTCCTCGTCCTCGACGAGCCGACGAACCATCTCGACCTGCCCGCAATCGAGCAGCTCGAGGAGGCACTCGAATCCTTCGACGGCACCCTCCTGCTCGTCACCCACGATCGCCGCATGCTCGACACTGTTCGCCTCACCAGACGGTGGAATATCGAAGCCGGGGCCCTCGAGGAGATCGCCCCGGACTGAGGCCGGATCGTCCTCCACGTGCACCGATGCCCCGACGCGCCTGACGCTGCGGGAGGACACCGCATCACCGACAGACCGTCCATACCAGCCGTCAGGTGGGCCTCCTTCGTCATCGACAGCGAGGAAGCCCGGCTGGCTTGTTCCAGCAGGACCTGTCCGCTGGTACAGAAATCGGTTTCCGGCCCGAATTCGGGTAGCGTCGCCGAAGTGGAGATGGGGGCGACGACGCAGACCGAACTGCAGCATCGTTGGTGGCAGAGCAATTACGCGCGCCTGGGCCTGCTCACGGCGCTGGCCGCGCTCGCCGCCTACGTCCTCGCCGAGTACCTCCCGTACGCCGATCCGATCCCCGCAGCCATCACGGCGGCTGTAGCAACAAGGGCGGCATTCCACCATGCGGCAAAGGAAACCGCCTTCCAGATCCTCGGGGCGCTCCTCGGGGCGCTCCTCGCCCTCGCCATCGTCTCGGTCATCGGCACAGGGCCGCTCGTCATGTTCCTCCTCGTGCTTCTCGCGTTTGCCCTCGCGCGCCTGCTTCACATTTCAAGCCCGGATGAGTCGCCTTTCGTCGCCGCGAGCATGTCGGTCACGATGATCCTCGTCGTCGGAACCCACTTCACCAATGAACTTGCACTCGAGCGATTCAACGGCGTCGCCATCGGTGCGCTGTGCTCGCTTGCTGCAAGCTACTGCGCCGTCTCGCCGAAAGACACCCGTCAGCTTCGCTCCGGTATCGCCGATCTCCAGCGTGATCTCGGCCTCCTCCTCGCTGCCGTGGCCACCGGTCTTCGCGACACGCCGACTTCGGACGAGGCCTCTGGTTGGCTCGACCAGGCCATTGAGTTGCGCAATCGAGCTCTCGGACTCGACGCAATTTTCGAGGACCTCAAATCCCATCGGCGCTGGAGCCCTCGAATCGATCCTGACGACCTCGACCAATTGCGCCGAGGCCTCGATGGAGGTCGTGTCACATCCGCTCGGGTCCTGTCGATCGCCTCGGACATCGCCCACGCCGCCGGCAGCTCCGGCGCATCGTCGCTGCCGCCTGCCGCACTCAGCCCTCTCGCGGACCTCATCGCCCTCGCCGCGGAGAACATCGCTGCCGAGGACCCGGCCACCTCCGTCGGCATGACGAAGGCGCATGAGGCCGTTCGGCAGGCAGACCAGACAGCTCAGATTGCCCTCATCGGGGGCATCGTCTCCCACGTCAATCGCATCAATCGAGCGACGACCGAGGCATCGGGCGATGACGAACCGGGGAACCCGTAGCAGCCGCGCCTCGGGCATCCTGTAGTGTTTGCGATCGCTGCACTGCAACTCCGGACCGTTAGCTCAGTTGGCTAGAGCGTTCCCCTGACACGGGAGAGGTCACAAGTTCAAGTCTTGTACGGTCCACCGGAAGAACAGCAGAAACCCCCGCCATCGAGCGGGGGTTTCTGCTGTCGGGAGTGGTTGCTGTATCGCCGCTATCCGGTGCTGCCACGCCGGAACAGGGCCGCAATCACCGCCACGAGGATCGTCGCGATGAGCACCTGGGTACCGAACGTGAGCCAGAAGCCCCATGACAGCGCATTGCCGATGACCGCCCCCAGGGCGCCCCCGATCACGCCGATGAGAATCGTCATCAGGCATCCGATCGGCTGCATGCTCGGCACGAGCAGCCTGGCAATCAGGCCGATGACGACTCCGACGAAAAGGCCGCTGAACAATCCGGTCATCTCCATGACCGTCAGCCAACCACCTCGCTGCCCACCGGGGCAAGGGGCAGTGTTCACGTGGCACGATCACGTCATGGACCAGCGACCCGGCGCGCTCGCACCCCCGATCGAGCCGATGCTCGCCAAGGCGATGTCGGTCACTGATCTGACGTCACTGCGGAATGTCACCTTCGAGCCCAAGTGGGATGGCTTCAGATGCCTGCTCTTTCGCACGGGCCAGGGAATCGTCATGCAGGGCCGTGGGCGGTCGCGAACGCCCGGTGACGATTACATCGATCTCGCCTATGCGTTCCCCGAGATTGTCGCCGCTGCCGCGGCCCAGTTACCCGTCGGCGTCGTGCTCGATGGGGAGATTGTCGCCATCCGGGAAGGCCGGCTGGACTTTGCGCTTCTGTCCTCCAGGCTTCGTCCGCGATCTGAGGCTGCCGGACCTTCGATCCGTCGCCTCGCGCTCGAGGCCCCAGCCGACCTGCTGGTGTTCGACGTCCTCGCGTGCCCTGAGCCCGTGATGGACCAGCCCTTCGCGACGCGCCGAGCACGGCTTGAGGCGCTCGCAGTCGGTTGGGCCAAGCCGTTGCTCCTCACCCCGAGCACGACCGACCCTGGGATCGCAGGCGGCTGGTTCGAGCGATTCGAGTCCTCCGGCGTCGATGGCCTCATCGTCAAGCCCGACGGTGAACCGTACGCGCCCGGCAAGCGAACGCAAGGGAAAATCAAGCATCAGCGAACGGCTGACGTCGTCGTTGCTGGCTGGCGCGAGCAGGTCTCGAAGGATGGCTGCGTGGTCGTGGGCTCGCTTCTTCTCGGCATGCATGATGCTTCCGGAGGCCTTCACTTCGTCGGCGGGGCTTCGGCGTTCACTGCCCGGGCGCGTTCAGAGCTTCTCGACACGATCGCGCCCTTCGTCGCCGATGACGACCGATCTCACCCGTGGACATCCGGCGACGATGTCCGCACCCCAGGGGGCGCGAGCCGCTGGAGCAAGGGCAAGGACTGGCGCCCTTTGTCTCCATCGCTCGTCGCGGAGGTGAGCTACGACCAGGTCGAGTCCGGCCGGTTCCGGCACGCCGCCGGTTTCGTCCGCTGGCGCCCCGACCGCGAGGCCTCGTCCTGCACCTTCGAGCAGGTGCCCACTCTCGAAGCATCGTCCATTGAGGATCTCCTTCAGCCCTGACGCCGTCTGCTCGGCTGAACCCGAGGCGGCTCGCCCGGCATCTTCGGAAAATCAGGAGGGTACGGCAACTCCGGCAGGCCCCTCGCAACGTCGCGAGACCAGGCATCCAGAGCCGGCGCCAAGTCGACTGCACGAGCAGCCATGCCGGACCAAGGGTCCGACCAGGATTCGGGCGCAACGATCGCTGGCACGGTTGCCAACGTGAAGTCCGTTGGGTGGCATTCGGCAAGATCATCCCAATCGAGCGGCATCGAGCAGGTGGCATCGGCATTCGCTCGGACGGAGAATGCCGACGCCATCGAGCGATCCTGGGCATTCTGGTTGTAGTCGATGAACACCCGAGCGCCCCGCTCCTCCTTCCACCACGACATCGTGACGAGCCCCGGGTCGCGCCGCTCAACCTCGCGACCAATGGCGATTGCAGCATGCCGAACCTCGACAAACGAGCACCGCGGGATCACGGGCACATACACATGGACGCCGCGACCGCCACTCGTCTTCGCATAGGTCGGCCAGCCCCATTCGCCGACGACCTCACGTGCGATGAGCGCGGCGCGCACGGCTTCACGGAAACCGGTCCCAGGCGCCGGATCGAAATCGAGGCGCAGCTGGTCCGGCAGGTCAGTCGCCGGCGCCGTACTCGGCCACGCATGGAAGGTCACGGTGCTCATCTGGGCCGCCCACGCAATGACCGCCGGAGTCGAAGGCGCGATGAACCGCCCGGGCCTGCCGCTCGGAAAGCGGACATCGCATCCCTGCACGAAGTCGGGCACTGCCTTGGGCAGGTGCTTTTGGTAAAAGGACTCATGCCCCTCGAACACTCCGTCCGGCCACCGCTCGAGGGCCGTCGGACGATCGCGCAGGTGCTCGATCATCCGATCTCCCACCGCCACGTAGTACTCGACGAGGTCACGCTTGCTCGCATGCGGGAAGAAGGGCTTATCAGGGCTGGTGACCCGAATCGGATGACCGTCCACGATGAGGGCAAGAGCGGTGCCGTGGGCCATGCGGGCACCGTACCCTTTCATCGCGCGAGGCCCGGCCAGCGGCTCGAGAGGGGCGAGTAGTGTCCACCTGTGAATACCGCAGCCGTGACCTTCCTTGTCTTCGCCATCGTCCTTGCCATCTTCGGCACGCTCTTCGTCGTCCTCGGGCTCTCCAACGAGCGCGCCTACTGGTCGCAGCGCGACACGCAGGGCGATCCACGCCGAGATGCCACGAAGTTTCGTTCGATCGTCAAGCAGACCTGGCATTTCGCCGCCGGCGAATACCGGGCGCCACTGCGCGTCGCAGCGATCGGGGTCCTGCTGTGGTGGATCGCCGTAGCCTGCCTCATCATTGCCCTGATTCTTGAGGTCACCTCGTCCTAGCGAGCCCTGTCTTCGGCTCAACAAGACAATGGTGGCCGGCCCGCGATTCCTCGCGGACCGGCCACCATTTCTCTTCGTCGGGCTGACAGGACTTGAACCTGCGACCTTCCGGCCCCCAGCCGGACGCGCTACCAAACTGCGCCACAGCCCGATGTTGCCCCGACACTCGCGCGTCAGGTGTCACACCCTATCTCAGCGCACCGAACGATCCATCAGCGCCGGGAGCGCTTCTCCCGGACTCTCATGACGATGCGGATAGGCGTCCCGGAGAATTCGAACTCCTCGCGTAACCGCCGCTCGATGAACCGTCGATAGCCGGCCTCGAGGAATCCGCTGGTGAAGAGTGCGAAGGTCGGAGGGCCGACGGAGACCTGGGCGCCGAACAGAATCCGAGGCTGCTTTCCGCCCCGCAGCGGATGCGGGTTGCCCTGCGCGAGCTCACCGAGGAACTGGTTGAGCCGACCCGTCGGGATGCGTGTTTCCCAGGACGCGAGCGCGACATCCAAAGCGACCGGCAGCTTGTCGACATGGCGCTTGGTCTTGGCCGAGATATTCACGCGCGGAGCCCAGGGCACTTGAACGAGATCGCGGTCGATCTCTCGCTCAAGGTAGTGGCGGCGCTCCTCATCGGTGAGGTCCCACTTGTTGTACGCGAGAACGAGAGCTCGACCAGCCTCGATCACCATCGAGATAATCCTGACGTCCTGCTCGCTCAGCGGCTCGTGCGCATCGATGAGAACGATCGCCACCTCCGCTCGGTCGAGTGCCGCCTGGGTGCGCAGGGTGGCGTAGTACTCGTGCCCGCTCGCCTCCTTCGCCCGTCGACGAATACCCGCGGTATCGACGAACCACCAGAAGCGGTCACCTAGCTTCACGAGCTCATCGACCGGGTCGACGGTCGTGCCGGCGACCGAATCGACGACCACCCGCTCGGACCCGGCAAGCGCGTTGAGGAGCGAGGACTTTCCGACATTGGGCTTGCCGAGGAGAGCGACCCGGCGAGGACCGCCGGCTCGGGATGTGCCGTGGCCTTCGTCCGGCAGCATCTCGACGATTCGGTCGAGCAGATCGCCGGACCCTCGACCGTGGAGGGCCGAGACGGTGTGCGGCTCGCCGAGACCCATCGACCACAGGGATGCGGCCTGAATCTCCGTTGCGGCATCGTCGGCTTTGTTCGCCACGAGCAGGACTGGCTTGTTCGCGCGGCGAAGCACCTTCACCACGGCCTCATCGGTGTCGGTCGCGCCGATCCCGGCGTCGACCACGAACATCACGGCATCAGCGTCGTTGATGGCCCGTTCCGCCTGGGCTGCGATCTGGGCCGCCATGCCCTTCGCCTTGCGCTCCCAGCCACCTGTGTCGATGAGCATGAAGCGCTTGCCGTTCCACTCGCCCTCGTACGTCACGCGATCTCGGGTCACGCCGGGAACATCCTCGACGACTGCTTCGCGCCGACCGATGATCCGGTTGACGAGCGTCGACTTTCCTACATTGGGTCGGCCGACCACCGCAAGGACCGGAAGGCCGGCTTCGCCGCCCCGAGACAGCTCCTCGAGATCGGCGTCGAAATCCCCGAATTCGGCGCGTGCGGCAGCGAGCGCGAACTCCAATGCGCGCTCGTCAACCTCGCCTGAGTCATCGTCCCCAGCATCCAGGGTGAGCCCTCGCTCATCGGGCCCATCGTCTTCGAACTCGTCCCCATCCATGGGGATCCAGTTGTCGCTCACTGCCTGCTCCTCTTTCGCTCTTCACCCGCCGCTTCGGCGGCCCCGAGGACTACGAGGACAACAGGTGCATTGCTGGTGCGCCGCAAGTATCCCATGGCCCGGGCATCGAGCACGCACGCCGATACGGTCGGGCTCGAATCACGCGCGCCGATACGGTCAGTCTCGAATGAGCGCGCACACGTGATCGACGACCTGATCAAGAGCCATCGCGGATGTGTCAACGACCACGGCATCAGGCGCCTGGGTCATGGGCGAGGCCGCCCGCGAGGCATCGAAGGCATCGCGGCGGCTCAGTGCTGCACCGGTCTCGCTCAACGACTGCTCGCCTACCGAGTCAGTACCGGCCTGCTCCCGAGCGCGGCGAAGGGCGCGAATCTCGGGGTCAGCCGTGAGGAATACCTTCAGATCCGCCGACGGCAGCACGACTGATCCGATGTCTCGTCCTTCGACGACGATCCCTGTTCCGTCGCGCTCAGCCGTTTCAGCGTGGCTGCGCTGGAGAGCGACGAGGCGGTCTCGAACGGCTGGAACCGCGCTCACGGCACTCACAGCGCCGGTCACCTCGGGCGTGCGAATCGGATCGGAGACGTCGATTCCGTCGACCTCGATCGTCGGTGCCTGCGGATTCGTCCCGCTCACGATGCTTGGGATACTCGCGAACTCGGCAACGGCCCCATCGTCATTCGGGTCGATGCCGGCCCCGAGAACTGCCCACGTCATCGCTCGGTACATGGCGCCCGTGTCGAGGTACCGGTACCCGAGACGGTCGGCAACCCCACGGCACACGGAGGATTTGCCTGAGCCCGCCGGACCATCGACCGCTACCACCCGTGTCATGGACCGGAGCCTAGCCTCGGACATCGAAGTTCCTTGATCTCAAGGCTGCCGCGAGCACGTCGACAGAGTCAGGGTGAACCGACAGCTCCACGAGACCGCTCTGCCGTCCGAGGACATGCTCGATGCGAATGTCCTCGAGATTGACCGTCGTTTCTCCAACTGCCGTGAACAGCCGGGCAAGCTCGCCCGGACGGTCGACGAGCATGACAGCCACAGCCGCGTACGCGGACGGCTCTGCTCCGTGCTGTCCCGGGATACGTCCGCGCCCATCCGACCCTCGCTGGAGTTCCTCCGTGACAACGTCGAGTTCGCTCATCTCCCCACCGGCAACCGACCGAAGCGCGTCGGACGCCCGTTGAAGGCCGGCGATAACACCGTCGAGGACGTCAGCCACCGGCTCCGCATTCACGCTGAGGATGTCGGTCCACAGCGCGCTATCGGAGCCCGCGATACGGGTCATGTCACGAAGGCCCTGGCCCGCCACCGACACGTGAGCTGGATCAGCGTTGACAAGTTGGGCAGCGAGGACGCTCGACAGCACCTGAGGGGCGTGGGAGACGAGAGCGACAGCACGGTCGTGCTCCGATGCGGTCATCTCGACGGGATACGAACCACACGTGGTCGCCAGCCGATAGCCTGCGCGCTCGTGCTCGGGGGCGGTGACGTCTGTCGGGGTAAGAATCCACCATCGGTCATCGAGGAGATCTGCTCGCGCAGATGCTGCGCCCGAGACCTCTCGCCCGGCCATGGGATGTCCTCCGATGAGTCGGATTGGATCGGCACCCAGTGCGCATGCGTCCGCCAGGACCTTTGCCTTCACCGATGTCACATCGGTGATCGTGGCGTGCGGAAATGCCCGTGAGGCTCGCGCGATGACCGCGGCCGCATGCCGCGGTGGCACCGCGACAACCACGACAGCGGGGTCGTCGTCGGCTGTCGCGAGAGCACCGGCACCCATGCGAGCAGCGATCGCCGCCTGGTCGGGGTCGAGATCCTCAAGCGAGACGACGACGCCCGCCCTCCTCAACGCAAGGGCGATCGAGGTCCCGATGAGGCCCGTGCCGATGACGAGAACCGGGCCGATGACCGCGATCGAGCGGCCTTCGTTCACGTGTGCAAATCCGCCCGCAGTACCTCGGCCCCGCGCAGGTACACATGCTGGATCTGCGGTCGGGGCGTGGCCGTGTCGACGTGCATGAGGATTCTCACGACGCGCTCGAGGGCCCCCGCTACGTCGATTTCCTGAGCGCACAGGAGCGGCACTTCGGCGAATCCAACCAGTCGAGCTCCCGCCGCCGGGAACGCCGAGGTGAGGTCCGGGGTCGAGGTGAGAATGACGCTCACGACATCATCCGTGACGACTCCATTGCGTTCAAGCATGGCCACGAGCAGCTCGCCGACCGCATCTCGCATCTCAGCAGGGTCGTCGGCTGCAAGGCAGACCGCTCCACGGATGGCACGCATGTGCGGAGTTTACAGACCCGCTTCGGTGTAGAGCGCACGTAGTTCCCGGCCCTCGATCGCGCGGAGTGCGCCGGGACGCTGCTGGTCAAGACGGATCGGTCCGATGCGTGTGCGAACGAGATCGACGACAGGATGGCCGACCTCGTCGAACATCCTCCTGACGATTCGGTTCCTGCCCTCGTGGATGACGACCTCGACCATTGTTCGGTCGGCTGCCTGCTGAATGACGCGCACGCTGTCGCACTCGATGCGTCCGTCCTCAAGGTCTACACCCGCGCGCAGGGCGCGCAGTGCCTCCTTTGGGAATGCTCCCCGGATGGTCGCTACATAGGTCTTGAGAATCCCGTGGGACGGATGTGCGAGTCGATTCGCCAGTTCGCCGTCGTTCGTGAGGATGAGCAAGCCCTCGGTCTCGGCATCGAGCCGGCCAACGTGGAACAGCCGCTCAGGGCGATCGAGCACGTAGTCCCCGATACATGCTCGGCCGCGATCATCGGACATCGTCGATACGACACCCCTTGGCTTGTTGAACGCGACCACCGTGACGTCAGGCAACGTCGGCACACGCTGGCCATCGACGCGCACCACCGCTGTTGCCGGATCGATCCGCAGACCTTGCTCGGTTACGGTCGACCCGTTGACTTCGACCCGTCCCTCGGCGATGAACTGCTCGCACCTGCGACGGCTTCCGATTCCGGCAAGAGCAAGCACCTTTTGCAGTCGGACGCCTTCTTCTGCGGTCATGATCGGCTCACTCAGTCACCGATGGCCACCGAGTCGAGCACGTCATCCAGCTCAGCGAGACTGGGCAGGTGATCTGCGAGCGGCGGGAGGTCGTTG
This sequence comes from Bifidobacterium breve, assembly GCA_943328365.2. Taxonomy (GTDB): domain Bacteria; phylum Actinomycetota; class Actinomycetes; order S36-B12; family S36-B12; genus WLND01. The sequence continues at coordinate 10,536 of CALPZT020000006.1, forward strand.
AGCGAAGCCGCCCCAATTCGCTCAAGGAAGTGCGATGTCGTGCGGTAGAGGATCGAGTGGGATTCGTCCTCGTGGCCCGCTTCCTCGATGAGCCCCCGCGCGACGAGGGTTCGAATGACTCCGTCGACATTCACGCCGCGGACTGCACTGATGCGTCCGCGCGAGATCGGCTGCCGGTAGGCGATGACAGCCAATGTTTCGAGTGATGCCTGTGTCAGCCTCGCCTGTTGACCATCGAGGACCCAGCGCTCGACAATCGGCGAGCACTCAGCCCTCGTGTAGAACCGCCATCCGCCGGCCACCTCGCGCAGGTCAAAACCTCGTCCCTGCTCGGAGTACTCGCCGGATATCCGACGAACCGTGGCCTCGACCTCATCGATGGGGCATTTCGTCGCCTGGGCGAGCGCGAGCGTTGACAATGGCTCGTCGGCAAGGAGGAGAAGCGCTTCGATAGCCGCTGACAGACTCGGCGCGCCGAGGGAATCGACGGCATCGTCGTCTTCGGTCAGTGTCGTCCCGTCGTCGACGAGGTCCTCACTCATCGTCGCTCCCCAGCGCTCGTCCTGCATCCTGCGGATCACCGATCGGCTCTCGCACGATCATCTCGTTATCTCCGTCCACATCTATCGCTCGATCCTCATCAAACTCGTCCGTCACCGAAATGTCGACATCAGCACCTGCCATCCAACGGATGGTCAGATCGCCGAGCGGAGTGATCTGCTCGAACGACACGGCTGATTCACGGTAGAGCTCGAGCAGCGCAAGGAATCGGCCGACAACGACGAGCGTCGAGTCGCAGTCGGCGATGAGCGCGCGGAATGTCGATGTTCCCTGCCGGCGCAGACGCTCGACGATGATGGCTGCCTGCTCCCGCACGCTGACCCGCTGCACGTGGATATGCGAGATGGAAACCTCGTCTACGGGCTTGGGCGCCAGGGTCTTGGCCGCCAGGATCGCGAACTGCTCGAGGCCGATCCCGATGAGGACCTCAGGGAGCAGTGCCGCGAACTGCGGCTCGAGCCCGACCGTTCTTGGCAGGCTCTTGTTCGCCGTCGCCATGCGATCGGCGAGCAGGCCCGCGACCTCCTTGTAGGCGCGATACTGCAACAGTCGGGCGAAGAGCAGGTCTCGGGCCTCGAGGAGCGCGAGGTCCTCCTCATCTTCAACCTCGCCGCTCGGAAGCAGCCTTGCCGCCTTGAGGTCGAGCAGGGTGGCTGCGACAACCAAGAAGCCGCTCGCCTCATCGAGATCCCACGCAACGCCCTTTGCGCGGATGTAGCCGATGAACTCATCGGTGACCCGATGCAAGGCAAGCTCGGTTACCTCGAGCTTGTGCTTGGAGATGAGCGACAGGAGCAACTCGAACGGTCCCTCGAAATCCCCGACGTGCACCGAGAAGACCGTGGGTTGCGTAGCCGCCTCGCCGTTCGTCGCAGCGACCGCCTGCTCGGCAGTGCCAGCAGGAGCGGTCACCGGGCGAGAACCTCCCTGGCCAGCTGGCGGTACGCCTCGGCGCCAGTGCTGTCCGGGGCGTAGACCGTGATGGGGGTTCCGGCCACGGCAGCATCCGGAAACTTGATCGTGCGCGAGATGGTGGTGATGAAGACAAGATCGCCGAACGCCTGCTGCACCGTCTCGAGCACCTCGCGACTGTGCAGGGTTCGCGAGTCGTACATGGTCGCGACGACACCGATGATTGCGAGATCCGGATTCAGTCGCGCGCTGACCTTGTCGATGGTGTCCTTGAGCAGAGCCACCCCCCGGAGGGCGAAGTACTCGCATTCCATCGGAACGACGACTCCGTGTGCGGCGGTGAGCGCGTTGAGGGTGAGGAGGCCGAGCGACGGCTGGCAGTCGATAAGAATGATGTCGTAATTGCCGAGCACGGGCTCGAGCGCGCGCTTCAGTGCGTACTCGCGTCCCACCTCGCTCACGAGCTGGAGCTCTGCGGCTGCCAGATCAATATTGCTCGGCAGCAAGTCGAGATTCTCGACATCAGAGTGCACGATCACTTCGTCGATATGACGATGCTCGTCGGTGATCAGGTTGTAGACGGTGAGTTCAAGTGCGCTTGGGTTGATCCCGAAGGAGATGGCGATTGCCCCCTGCGGATCGAAGTCGACGAGGAGCACACGTCGGCCGTAGCCGGCGAGGGCCGCACCGAGGCTCACGGTGGAGGTCGTCTTTCCGACGCCACCCTTCTGGTTCACCATCGCGATGACGCGCGCCGGCCCATGCGTCACCAACGGCTCCGGCTCAGGAATGTCGGCCGCAGAGCGCGTGTCGTCCAACGTCATGGCCCTGAGCCTACCGCCGCCGACCTTCACCAAGGCTGCAATAGGCAGTGATCGCGACGCTCCCCTACTTCAGGGCCCGTGGATGACTCGCCGCGTAGACCTCCTTGAGCGTCTCCTGGGTCACGAGCGTATAGATCTGCGTCGTGGTCACGGATGCATGGCCAAGGAGCTCCTGAACGACTCGGACGTCCGCCCCCCGCTCGATGAGATGGGTGGCGAAGCTGTGCCGCAGGCTGTGCGGGCTCACCGCCGCATCGATGCCGGCCCTTTCTGCTGCAGCTTGCAGCACACCCCAGGCACTCTGCCTCGAGAGCGGAGCGCCGCGCAGATTGAGGAAGATGCGGGGAGATCCGCGGCCGGATGACGCAAGGGTGGGCCGGCCGCGGACGAGATACTCATCCATCGCCTTCGCCGCGTATCCGCCGAGCGGCAATCGGCGCTGCCGGTCGCCCTTGCCCACGACCGTGACGGTCAGGCCCTGAAGGTCGATGTCGTCGACGTCGAGGGAGACCGCCTCGGACACGCGTGCGCCGGTTCCGTAGAGCAGTTCGAGGAGTGCCCGATCTCGCAGTCCCGCGGGCGACTCGAGGTCGCTGCATGCGGCGAGCAGCCGCTCGATATCGGCGTAGCGCAGAGCCTTCGGAAGCCTGCGGCCAATGCTCGGCGGCTGCACGTGGGCGCTCGGGTCGGCAGGGGTCAGGCCTTCGGCGGCCGCAAATCGGTGAAATCCGCGCACCGAGACAACGACCCGTGCCGCACTCGCCGCCGACAGCCCGCTCCAGGTGCCCTGAGACGTCCTCAGCGATGCCGCGAAGTCGGCAAGGTCATTCTCCGAAACCCCATCGGCATTGACGAGCCCGCGGGCAGAACACCACTCCGCGTACCGGCGCAGATCACGGCGGTACGCGGAGACCGTGTTCTGCGACAGCCCGCGCTCGATGACGACGTGGTCCAGATACCCGTCGATCGCCTCGTCGAGGGGTGTACTCAGGCGAGAACCTCGCTCAGCGGCAGCAGCGGCAGGCCGAAGGATTCTGCAACGGCCGCATAGGTGATCTGCCCGTCATGAACGTTGAGCCCGCGAGCGAGAGCATCGTCATCGCGCAGGGCTTGCTTCCAGCCCTTGTTCGCGAGCTCGACTGCGTACGGCAATGTCACGTTGGTGAGTGCATAGGTTGACGTATGGGGGACGGCGCCCGGCATGTTCGCGACGCAGTAGAACACCGAGTTGTGCACCGTGTAGGTCGGATCGGCATGCGTTGTCGGGCGCGAGTCCTCGAAGCAGCCCCCCTGGTCGATCGCGATATCGACGAGTACCGAGCCGGGCTTCATGCGCGACACCAATTCATTGCTCACCAGCTTGGGCGCCTTCGCACCCGGAACGAGGACAGCGCCGATCACCATGTCAGCGTCGAGCACCGCCCGCTCGACCTCGAAGGTGTTCGAGGCGACGGTCTGCATGTGCCCTTGGTAGATCGCATCCATCTGGCGCAGGCGCGCGATGTTCAGATCGAGGAGTTGCACCTCGGCCTGCATGCCCAGTGCAATGACGGCGGCGTTCATGCCTGCGACGCCAGCGCCGAGCACGACAACCTTGGCAGCGTGCACTCCGGACACCCCGCCCATGAGGATGCCTCGTCCTCCATTGGCGCGCATGAGCGAGTGCGAGCCGACCTGGGGCGCAAGCCGCCCAGCAACCTCCGACATCGGAGCGAGCAGGGGCAGGGAGTGATCGGCAAGCTCGACGGTCTCGTAGGCAATGGCCGTCGCGCCCGAAGCCACGAGGGCATCGGTGCACTCCTTCGAGGCTGCCAGATGCAGGTACGTGAAGATGATCTGGCCAGCGCGCATCCGATGGTACTCAGCAGCGATTGGCTCCTTGACCTTGAGGATCATGTCCGCAGCAGCCCACACCTCGTCAGCATTCGGGGCGATAACGGCCCCCGCTGAGACATAGTCGGCATTCGGAATCGAGGATCCGACACCCGCGTCGGACTCGATGACGACGGAGTGGCCGTTTCTCACGAGTTCAAACACGCCGGCCGGCGTGATCGCGACCCGGTACTCGTGATTCTTGATCTCGCGCGGGATGCCGACCTTCACAACTGCCTCCTTCAATGCGCCTACTCGTCAAGCGCGTGCCCCGATCGGGGCATTGGGATGATGCTAGACGCAGGCAGGGGCCATGCAGGCGCCCATCCGGATAGTCACGGGTCGTGCGTGACTACGAATCGGATGGACGAAACCCAGGATGGCTGTGAAGGTCCCGGATCGAGTGCAGGGTTAGTCGCGCCGCGCCACGTTCACGCGGTCATGGGCGATCACCGTGTCTCGCGCCGGCCAGGGCGCATCGACCGGGCGGAGCGACAACCATCCCCCGGCCTTCGACGCCCAGGCCGCAAGAATGCCGCACACCGCCGTCGGACTGCCGATTCGACCGGTGAGCACGAGGTCCTTCGCCTCGTCGAGGTCGACCCAGGCACGCGGGAGGTGCAGTTCCTCCGCTTCTCCGGTGTAGGGCCGTCCGCCCGAGATCGGCTGGAGATCCCTCGCAAGGTAGACCCGAATCGCCTCACTCGATCCGCCCGGGGAGTTGAGGAAATCGACAAGCACATGCCAGGTGGACGCTTCATAGCCCGACTCCTCGGCGAGTTCTCGGGCCGCAGTCAGGTGCGGCGCCTCGCCAGCCACGTCAAGCAATCCTGCTGGCGGTTCGAACAGCGCCATGGCGACAGGATGCCGGTACTGCCGGATGAGGAGCACACGGTCGTCATCATCGATCGCGATGACCGCAACAGCCCCAAGGTGCTGCTGGACGTCGCGCACTGCGTGATGCCCGGCGAAATCAACCGTGTCGGTGCGGATGGACCAGATTCGTCCCTCGAACCTGGGTATCGAGTCGATGACCGGCCGTGGCTCGACTGTGTCGACGACATCGCCAGCCCATTCCTCGTCCGCGTCAAGTGGGCCTGAGTGGCCCCTCACCGTGATCGGGAATTGGTCTGGCGGACCTTCGCGAGGTCGAGAGCAGCCCCGATGAGTCCCTTGAACAGCGGATGCGCCCGGGTCGGACGCGAGCGAAGTTCCGGATGTGCCTGGGTCGCGACGTAGAACGGATGGACCTCCGCCGGAAGTTCTACGAACTCCACAAGCCGGCCATCGGGCGATGTCCCCGAGAACACGAGCCCCGCCTCCTCGAGCGCAGGCCGGTACGAATTCGCCACCTCGAACCGATGTCGATGCCGCTCGTCGACGTAGGGCTGCCCATACATGCGCGCCACCTGAGATCCCTCGAGCAGCTTCGCGGGGTAGAGCCCCAATCGCATCGTGCCGCCCATATCGCGCTCCCCGGTCAGGACATCGCGCTGGTCTGCCATGGTCGAAATGACGGGGTTCGGCGTCGTCTCATCGAACTCCATCGAGTTCGCGCCCTCGAGTCCGGCAACGTTCCGTGCGTACTCAATGACCATGCATTGCAGTCCGAGGCAGAGCCCGAGGACGGGAATGCCGTTCTCGCGGGCAAACCGAAGGGCTCCTAGCTTTCCCTCAATCCCACGAACGCCGAATCCGCCGGGCACGCAAATGCCATCGAGGTCACTGAGTGCGAGGAGTGCGCCCTCCGGGGTTGCGCAGTCGTCACTGGCAATCCAGCGAATATTCACCCGCGAGTTGTGGTGGAATCCACCGGCTCGTATCGCCTCGGTGACGGACAGGTACGCATCCGGGAGGTCGATGTACTTGCCGACGAGACCGATCGTCACCTCGTGCTCGGGGTGATGGACGCGCTTGAGCAGGTTGTCCCAGCTCGTCCAGTCGACATCCCGAAATGGAAGGTCGAGTCGGCGGATCACGTATGCGTCGAGGCCCTCGGCGTGCAGCACCTTCGGGATGTCGTAGATGCTCGGCGCGTCGACCGCTGCGACGACCGCCGCCTCGTCGACATCGCACATGAGCGAGATCTTCCGCTTGATTCCGGATGGGACCGGGCGATCTGCGCGGAGCACGATCGCATCGGGCTGGATGCCGATGCTTCGCAGGGCCGCGACCGAGTGCTGCGTCGGCTTCGTCTTCAACTCGCCAGAGGGGCCGATGTACGGGAGAAGCGAGACATGGAGGAAGAACACGTTCTGGCGGCCGACCTCATGACGCACCTGCCGGACCGCCTCGAGAAAAGGAAGCGACTCGATGTCGCCGACGGTGCCACCAACCTCAGTGATCACCACGTCGACCTCTGGACCGGCCATTCGACGAATGCGGGACTTGATTTCATTGGTGATGTGCGGAATCACCTGGACCGTGTCGCCGAGGTACTCGCCTCGCCGCTCCTTCGCGATCACCGTCGAGTACACCTGGCCCGTCGTCACATTCGCGGAACCGTGGAGGTCGGTGTCCAAGAATCGCTCGTAGTGGCCAATGTCGAGATCAGTCTCAGAACCATCGTCGGTGACGAATACCTCGCCATGCTGGAAGGGATTCATCGTCCCGGGATCGACGTTGAGGTACGGGTCGAGTTTCTGCATGGTCACCCGCAATCCGCGTGCGGTGAGCAGATTGCCGAGGCTCGACGCCGTGAGGCCCTTTCCGAGCGAGGATGCGACTCCTCCAGTGACAAATACGTGCTTGGTTTGCTGGGAGGCAGTCACGGAAGTTCAGACTATCAGCGCCATGCCCAGCGCAGTGCACGGCGCGGAACTTCGAGACCTTGCCTTTCGGTCACGAACGACCGGACGCCCGCTCGAGTTCAGCGACGGCGA
>CALPZT020000007.1 GCA_943328365.2 Bifidobacterium breve
AAGGGGCCGGGGTTCCCGGTGTCCGTGACCTCCGCGACGGATGCCGACGGTGGGCGGCTCATGGTGGCCCGAGCCGGACGGGTCGTGTCCACCGCCATCGAATGACGTCGTTGGCTCCGGCGAACATCAGGGGCCTTTGGTCTATGGCCCTTCGCACGGATGTGTTGACGGGAACACCACGACCCGGAAGTTCTTCCACATGTTCACGTCGCCCATGCTCTCGCTGTTGTCGGGTTCGCGAGACACCCGAAAGCACCACCCCGTCCTGCTGTCCTTGACCCAACGATGCTCGCGTTGGCCAAGGCGCCCCGAGTACCAGCACTTGCGCCAGTCGTTCTCTCCGTTGAATCCTGTGAGGAAGCAGTCGGGATCGCGATTGGCGTTGGAGATCACGTAGGGGTCGCGGAAAGGCGGATTCTCGAAGGACAGCCGAACGGAATCGGGCGCCTTGTGGAAGTACAGTGTGATGTCGTAACCGCCATCATCGACGGTGCGGCTTGGCCAGGTCGGCTGATCCGAGTTGTTCACGCAGTTGCGCAAGTGCCGATTTTCGGGGATCAGCCTGGTGTTCTGGTTCGCCGGAATCTGTTCCAGTTGTCCGTTACGGGAGTAGGAAGACCGAGCCGTGACGGTGGAGGGCGTACCGTTCACGACGCAGACCTGAACGGAGTGGGTGAACAAGCCGGCCCCCAACGGTTCATCTGGGTCATCGCTCGACTGCGCCTGCGGCGAGCCACCCAGCGCAGGAGTGGACGCGCTCGCACTGCTCGACTCTGCCGCGGCAACATCGGATACGTCCGACGTCGGAACCGAGGATGGGCTCGCGTCCTGCGAGGCCGCGGCGTCAGCCTGCTCGATGTCAGCCTCGAGAGCAGAGCGGGTGCCCTGGCTGGAGCATCCACTCACGATGAGTGCCACGAGTACCCCCGCCACCAGGCCCTTGCCCGCCACCTGCCGTGCAACCCGCATGTCGAACCTCTCTCTTCAGGTAACGCGAGTGTGTCACTGCAGACCTGGGCGCCCAAGGTCCTTCCTGCCGCCACTTCTGGTGGCAACGACGGCATTGAGGGCCTTGGTGGAGTGGCCAACTACCAGCCGAACATCGGGTAGTCGGTACCTTCCTCCCGGACGTCCCGACTCACCCAGTTCGGACTTATGTCGGCAGTGAGCGGAGGGAACCCGCACAACTCTGGGAAGCCCTGCCGGGTAAGTCGATACATCTGGAGAAGGACGCATGGCCCTTCATCCGAAGTTACGCTGTACGGCTTGCCGCGTCCGTTGGCCTTGTAGCCAACAACGTCAGCGCTCCTTGTGAACAGTTCAGGGAACGCGCTCACGAACTCAGACACGCCCACGTACTTTTCCAGTGACGCAAGGAGGTTGCGGAAGTCATCCCTCCCTTGGCGTCCTGAATCGATACGCATGCCCTCCATTGGCGCAATCTCATACTTGGTCTTCGGGCGAGGTGGCTGCGCACTCCCATCCGAAAAGACAAGACGTCGAGCACGATCGCCGGAGACGGTCATTCCATTGGGGACGGTCACGCTCTCACCGACACCTGCAACGGCTAATGCGCCGCTTGGAACCTCTGGCATCTTGTACTGTGCCGCCGCGGAGTTCACGCTCCCGGCCCCAGACCCGTAGACCCAGCGCTGCGCTTCCTGTGCGATCTGCTCGATGATCCGGCGTTGACATGCGCTCTCTTCCTCTGAAGCCTCGCAACCGTTCTGCGAAGGACTCTTTTCGAGTACTGCAGCTTGGCGCAGGAATGAGTAGCGGGCAATGAGGACGCCGTAGTAATCGAGGATTGTATTCATGCTGGATGACAGCTCAGGCGTTACCACTGGCATTCGTTGCCCGGCGCGGATCTGGCTGCCGGCAGGTACTCCCGCAGCGTTATTCTGCTTGGTGCGCAGGAAGTTCCAGGCAGCTTCGACGAGTCCACGCCCGGCGCCTCGGCTGTTGTAGGCGCCGGCAAGAGTGGGAATGTCTCGATCTCGCCAACGCTCGTCGACGATGTTGAGGAGTCTGTTCCTAGCCCTCAGCATTGCGTCTGAGATCGCCCGTTCAGTACCGCCTAGGTCGGGGCAGGTGGCCTGACCCCTTGCCCTGTTGATGCGGCACTCATGGAGGACCAGCCAAGCCCGCATTGCCTCATCGCCATTGTTTTCAATATCAATGAACTGCCGCATGGATGCGTCCATGCCTTGACGATTCAACTCGTCCTGCAGTTCGCTGAACCGCGCTTGGTTCTCGCGTCGGGTCCGCTCGATCGATGACTCGATCACGTCGAGCCGCTCGTAGACCTTCGTTAGGTCGGTCGCCTGTGTTTGGCCCCCAGATCCCTCATTGCCGCCAGAGATCACGTCAAAAATGTCGAAGGCAAGTCCGGCTATGTCCAGGAAGAACCCAATGGCAGAAATGAAGCCCAGAGAGGCTCGGGAGGCGCTCGTCGTCTGCGTTCGCGATGCAGTGTCGGACGGTGAGGCGCTGTCAGTCGGTGATGCGGAGGTTGACGCTGACTCGTCGGCCGACGCTGACTCGGCCGGGTCGCTTGAATCGGACGCGGATGGTGAAGCCGAGCCCCCGGGCTCATCAGCATCCGATGCCGCCGGCCTTGGCGACAGCCCCGGCTCTGCCACCTCAGCCGACTCGCTCGCCTGGGCCTGCACGTCGTCGGCTCCCTGGGCTGAACGTGATGCCTCAGTCGAGCAACCAGTCGCGAGGAGTGCAATGAGCACCGTAGTCACGAGGCCCTTGCGAGCCGATCGCATTGAATGTCCCATCTCCGCTCCCACCGACCGAATGCCGACGTCGGCCTCGCCCGACGCATTGTCGGCTGCTCTCGCGGGTGTCGGCAACATCGCGCGTGCCATCACTTATGGCGTCAACCCCCTGCGACTCTCGCGGCCTGGCTCACGCCAAGATTCGCGATGCGGTCGCACGTCGTGGCGGAGCGAGGCCTATGGGCAACCCGGGTGATCGCGCCGACGAACCGGTCAATGGATGACGGATCCGTATCGCGTCAAGGCGGCAGGGAACCCTGCCCTGAGTTCGTGAAGGCTCCTCGTTCTTGGAGCCTGCGACACCTGCGCACACAAGATCGCCTATTGCCCGGCCTTGGTGCTGTCACCAGAAGTGGCTACAGAAATTGCGTTGGGCTATGGCGGCATGCGTGCAAGCATCTGGCCACATAGCCGAGGGAGTAGACGTGAGCAGTGCGGTGCGGTGGGCTGGCAAGAGCCTGGCGGTTGGAGCTATCGTCGCGTTGAGTGTGAGCGGCTGCTCGGGCGAGGCAACGCGTTCGGCGCTCGGCGACGAAGCCGTGAAAACAGAGTCGTCGAGTTCGCAGGAGGCAAGTCCATCATCCTCGACCGAGTCAGGTCCTTCATCTTCGCCGGACGCACGTCCTTCATCGAGTGCGACGACAGGCGTCTTCGATGACGCCGAGGACACATCCGCGGAAGATGACGCATCCGCTCCCGCGCTGAGTGGGTCGTCCGAGACCCCGTCGAGCGAGGAGTCAGGGCAACCCTTGGGAGGGTCGGGCCCCGCCGTGAATTGCCCGAATCGTGCCCTGAGTTGTCGAGCGTGGCCGGAGCGTCCGGCGAGTGAGGGCTGGGTCGAAGATGTCCTGTGCCCGGATCGCCGTTCGTTTACGAGAGCAATGGAGTTGCACAATCTGACCACCGTGCGGATGGTGGTAGCAATCCGCGGGATCGACTGTGACGGATGGGCGGTGACAGGCAATCCGGGGCAGATCACCGGGACGAGGCTAGAGCCTGGGGCAACGGGTCCCGCGCGGTGGCTACTAGAACCTGCGAATTCAGATGGTCGGAAGGACTTCGACATCGGCGTGTTCATCAGGAACCGGGACGGATCCCTGGACTACCGAGGCGTTGCAAAGTTCGCCGGCAGCTGGTCGACGCTCACGAGCCTGTTTGAGAGTGAGAATGGTGAATTGCTCTATCAAACGAATACCGGCAGGGTGCTCCGCCCACAAAGCGAGGGCGGATACGTGTGTGTCCGACAGTCATTGGGCGCCGATCCCAATGAGTGGAGGACGAATCGGGAGTTCAAGTGGGGCCCCTTGAACCTCGGTAAGATGAGTTCGCACGTGAGTATCTACTCCGACGGAGCCACTCTCTATGCCGTCCAATGCAGGAGGGGCGACACATCCGACTTCTAGCCGGCGGAATTCGTCCGATCCCTTGACGGACAATCAACCTCGACGCCCGCGTGGGCACCCAACCGTTCGACGTCGGGTGCCGGCGACTTACGTCTAATAGCCCGAGCGACGGTTGCACCCTCTCGGGTGGTTGCCCGAAGGCTCGGCGGTCATCACCGATGTTCGATCGCTGCCGTGGACTGCACCCAGACCCTTTCGTGTCCGGTGCTGCCACCCAAAGTGATGTCAGGCCGCTCCTTGAATGCCCGTTCACTCGTTAGCACGATCGCGTTCAACCCTGTGATCCGGATGCAATTGACGCATTGAAAGGAACTGCCCGATGGCCTTCAAGCGAGCACTCCCCGGCATGGCCGCGCTTCTGCTCTTGGCTGCGGCAGCCTTGGCGGCGTGCGGATCGTCAACGACCGCCTCCGATCGTCAGGCCATGGATGCTGAATCAGCCGAGGCGTCATCGAGTGAGAGCGCCGCACCATTGACGGCCGGTATCCTCCACACCTTCGCGTGCTTCACGAATGCGTCTGACATACCGATCACCATCACATGGGCCGGCACGAATTCCAATGATGGCAACGGTTCCATCGAACCTGGGAAGAGCAGGTGCGGCGAGGGCAGCACTCTCAAGCCTTGGCTGACCGTGCCGGGCGCCTCGAAGCCCGTCAACTGGGAGATCTACAACCGGGTCATTGGGAATCCCGCGGTCGAGACCGATGCGAATCGCGGCAAATGGTGCGCGATCGGGTCGAGAATTGGGGCAGACCCCGGAGCCTCGAAATCGACCACCTGCTGGACGGCGTACTTCGCCTCCATGGCGTCGTTGACCGTGGACCTCAATGAGGAGGGGCAGAAGTACGCATTCGACATCATCCGACGCCCTGACGACCAGAATGCGTTGGGCGGAGCAGACACCTCCGGAAACAAATGGAAGAGATTCCAGATCACCTTCCGGAACAGGTAGTCGATCGTGGCGCACGGGCAACTCGACTCGCAGCGAACATCGCAACGGCGCCAGCGTTGACGTCCAGGTGGCTGCTGGCTGCTCGCCAACGCGATCACCCTGCCTTCGACATCGCCCGTCACCTTCGGCTCCACCGGTGGCGTCGCCCGCTATCAACCAGAGAAGCGGATCACAAGTAGCGAGCAGATTGAAGGTGACGCCTCTCTACACGCGCACCCACCCAGCGTTGACCATGAGTTCGGCAATGGCTGCGTACCAGAGCTCGTCCAGTGCCAAGCCCGCGCCGGCGGTCGAACGCTCAGTGTCGTCGAGCGCCTCGAAAGCGGCCACGCCCCACTGGCCCGACCAGGTTGGATATCCAGCGTCGAGGCCTTGTCCGGCAAGGTGATCTGCGAGATCGGTGACGAGGCCTTGAGCGCTTGCGACGGAGGCATTGAGGGCCGCGGTGTTGCCCACGGTCGGAGACTCCTGGCCAATACCAAGATCGGCGGCATCGAAGGATTGAATCGAGGACACGATCTCGCCGCTGGTGACGTAGTAGGTGAGTGCGGTCGCTGCTTGCGAGATCTCCTCGGCGAGGGCGTTCTCGCCTGCCGGTATCTCCTGCGTCAATGCGTCGAGTCGCGCGAGGACGGTCAATTCCGAGTCGAGTGCCGCCGCTTGCTCCGCATCACCTGCGCTCTGCCCGCGCAGGAGGACATCCTGCAGATACGCGCGGTTTGACCGGCCGGCCCTGACGAGGAAGTTCGTATACCCCGACAGGAATGCAGCGACCCTGCTGGCTGGCAGTGCGGGCTTTCCCGGCATGGCTTGCACCACTTCTTGCGCATCGGGGCCGAGAACGTCGATCGAGGCAGACATCAGGGCGATGGTCCGGCCGGCAGCGAGCACCTCGGGCTCGGACATCGTCTCGGTCAGTCGTGGTTGCAAGGCCTGCAGCGATGCGATCGAATAGGCAAGCCACGTGAGGGCGCTTGGCGTCACCATCTGTTGCTCGTACACGATCGGTTCGACTGCAGATCCGCGAAGGAGAGCGCTCCTCGCACGCTCCTCTGCCCGCTTCGCCTCGGCTCGAAGAGCGGCGACTGTCGCAGGAATTCCCCGGACGTCGATAGCTGTCTCTGTTTCCTGTTCAGCGGCAATGCGCGAGCTTCGATACAGGGCATCGACCCCAAGGCCGTACGCGAGCGCTGAATCACCGGATGCCAGGGCACGGCTCGCCTCTGCCAATTCGAGTGAGACGGCTTCGGCAGCGGCGCCCTTGAGTGACAGAACTCGCGTCTCGAGCAGGGTGATGAGTCTTGAGGCAGTTTCTGACCCAGCGGCGAGGACCGAAGGCGGAAGCGTGAAGGATGCTGTGGTGAGAGGCACAAGGTCGAGGCCGGTGAATTCGCGGTACGCAACCGCCACATCGACAACGGGCCTGACGGTTAGCCCGAGCAAGGCTCCGACTTCGCGAGCATCGAGTACTTCACCGGTCTCTTGGTCGAGTATCTGCATGTTCGAGGGCGGAAGGAGAACGGTTGAGAATCCAGCCTCTTTTGCCGCTTCGAGCTTCAGCGTGATGCCGCCGACACGACCGATTGATCCATCGGGGCTGATGGTCCCTGTCATCGTCACGCCGGGGAGCAGAGAGACTCCGCGTAGGGCGGCAAGTGCGCCCACGGTGAGGATCCCGCCGGCCGAGGGTCCGTCGATCGGGCCGGTTATCGTGAAGTGGATGTCGATCGCAGAGGGGTCGAGGCCGCTGTACATTGATGCGACAGCAGCAGCAGAGGCAGACGCCGCCGTCCAGGCCCGCCCTGCGCCCTCGGCCTCGATCGATGCGAGATCGATGTCGAAACCGGGCGGGCCTACCGTTCCTGCCCAGATGCCGGCTGGTTCGATGCCACTCATCGACGTGGCTGCGTCGGCCCACAAGGCCGGCACCGTCAATTGAAACCCATCGTCCACGGGGATGGCTGACGGCGACTGCGCATACAGCGAGGAACTGCAGCCCGCCAACACCAAACAGCCGATGGTTATCAGGGTCAGAAATCGCAGGTTGCGCTTCGCCATGACAGGACTTTAGGCGCTCCACGCTCCGCTCCGTTAGCGTGTTGCCACCGCAGTTGGTGATGAGGAGGGGCTCGTGGAAACGCCCGGTGGATCGACAACGGTCCAGGTGCTTGACGGGCCGTTTTCTGTTGCCGTACCTCTGGTCGACGTCATCCAACGCAGTCGAATCGTCGTAGTGGCGGTCGTGGCATGCATTGTCTTCGCTCCAACCGGTGCGTCGTTTGCGCGCAACCTGGACGATGCGACGTGGGCCGACATTACGGCCATGTGTCTTTCGATGGCACTGCTCGCCTGCATCGCATTGGCGCCGTGCAGACGGCACTACCTGACCTTGGCGTTCGCCGCCGCCTTCGTCCTGCTCGCAGCACCCCTCGTCCCGATTCCGTATGGAGCACAGTGGATTCCGATTCTCAATATTGGGGTCGCCGTGTGCGGAGGTGCAGCGCTCGCGATGAGGCCGATCCCGGCGGGCATCGTCGTAGTGGCGTCGAGTGCGCTCATGGCGTTCTCAGCCCTGCGTACTCCGCCATCCGAGCCGCTGGCGCGAATGCCTGTCCTCGTTCCTGTCACATTGGCCCTTCTATGCGGCATCGCCTTCATCTTGTTCATGCAGGCCGTGCGGCACAGTGCTGCAGCGCTCGACAAGCGAGCCAGCACGCTGAGGGAGGCCGAGGCGGCCGAGGCGCGAAGGGTCGCTGAAGCACATGAGCGGGCTACCGTTGAGCGCAGCATTCATGAGACGGTCCTCAACACCCTCCAAGCTCTGTCGATGGATGTGGCTCTCGTGGACGAGTCGCGCACTCGTGAGACGTGCGCGCGCGATCTTGAGGTCTTGGCGGCCCAAGGGAGCGGTCTACCCGCCATGCGCGCGTGCGACGTCATCGACATCGCGGCCCGAGAGTTCATGCCATCGGATCTCAGCATTGCGATGGACGTAGACGCGACCGAGGAACTCGACGCATCAATCGCCACGGCCCTCCGCGATGCGATCGTTGAGGCCTTGCGCAACGTTCAGCGTCATTCGGGCAGCAGCACCGTCGCGATTCTCGCGCGAGCCTCCGGTGACGTGGTGAGCGTGCAGATCCGAGATGAGGGAGTCGGACTCAACGTGGATTCGAGTCCCCGATTCGGTGTTCAGAGGACGATCATCCTCGGTATTCGCGGGGTTGGCGGCGAGGCCTCGGTGGAGTCAGCGGAAGGAGAGGGCACCTGCGTATTCATCCGCGTGCCAGCAGCCTCGCAAGTCGACAAGGCCGCGGCGCGGCGCTCCTCGACGGCGCCGAGGGCCGTGAGCATCGCTGGGGAGTCAGGCTGGGTGCGACTCGGCCTCATCCTCATCCCCTGCGCGCTCATCCCGTGGTCCACCTGGATCGGTGACGCCGTCGACGAGTCCTTTGCGGTGCGAGCCCTGTGCGGGGTCTTCGTCGCGACGGTGGCGATTCTTAGCCTGGCGTGGGACACGATCGTTCGCGTGCCCTTGGCGCTGCTCGCTATCACGACGTCGGGAGTCCTCCTCGTCCTTGTCGCGCTCTCCAATCCCGCATGCAGTGCCGAGGTTCCCGTGCAGGCCTTGATCGCGGCGGCTACCGGGGCAGGGTTGTTTCTTCCGATCGTCGCTCTGCCCGGCACGGCAGTGAGATTGCTGTGTGTGGGGGCTATGGCGGCCGTTTCAATAGTTGTCGTGTTGGCCCTGCCTGAAGACTGCCGGGCGCCGGCGAGGTCGGCACTCGACGCGGCCATTTATCTTCTCGCGTGGAGTCTTGCGATCGCTTGGATCGAGGGGCTCTTCGCAGCGCGCGAACGTGAAGCCGACACGGCGTGGCTGCGCATTCTCGCCGACCAGCAGGTGGTTGCAGAGGAGCGGGCGAGGATCGCGGCCTGGGCTGCTGTTGACGACGAAACTCGTGATTTGCTGGTGTCGATCGCGACTGGCAACGCATCCATCGCGAATTCGCGTGAACGGGCTCGACGAGCGGCCATGAGAACCCGTGATCGTCTGCTCGAGGGTGGAACTCGGCGACCAACGCCGACCTCAGTCGCCGAGGTCATCGCTGAACTCGTTGAACCACCGAGACTTGTGGTGCTGGGCAGCGGGCCGGGCTCTGGCCCCATGCCCCTCGAGTGGAGGAAGTTCCTCACGACCTTGATCGGTACATCATCGAAGGGCGCTGAGTGGACGTGGAGGGTGACGGTCGATGGCCATCGTGAACGGCATGTGATCCTTGGCCAAGGATCCATGGCTGCAGAAGAAATTCCAGCCCTCCCGAAGGCTGGATCGCTTTGGAGGTTCAGCATTGTGGAAAGCGAGACAGAGACGTCCGTTCTCGCAACGTCGGGTTTCGGCGAGTAGCGATCGGCGCATTAGGGCAAGAATTGCACCCTCTTGGTGCCGAGGTTGTAGACGCCTTCCACGACATCGAGTCGCCCCTTGTCTATGGCGGTACGCACGACGGCACTCGCGTCGATGAGTTCCTTGGCCGAGTGCCGAGCGTTTGCCTTGGTGGCTTGCTCGATTGTGTGGTTGGCCGGCAGGCCTTCGATCGCTGGCCGGATCTGGTCGATGATGGCATCGATGTCGCCACCCGGCATTCGGCCGGTGTCGACGGCAGCCTGGGTGGCCTTCACTGCGCCGCAACTTGAGTGCCCCAGAACCATGATCAAGGGGACGCCGAGGACTGCAACGGCGTACTCCAAGGAACCAATGGAGATGTCGCCTGCGACGTTGCCGGCGTTGCGCACGTTGAAGAGGTTGCCCTCAGCCACGTCGAACACGTTTTCGGGATTCACTCGGGAGTCCGCGCAGGACAGGATGGCCGCGAACGGCCACTGGCCTTTCACCAGCTCACGCCCGTTGGTCGTGTGGTCAATCCGTTGGGGATTCCCGGCAACCCAGCGCGCATTGCCCTCGCGAAGTAAGCGGAGCGCCTCTGTGGGCGTGATTGTCGTGCCGTCTGTCTGCGTCGCTCCCTTAGCAGCCGGGGCGAAGGAGGCGATGCCGGCAAGGCTGGCGGCTCCTATGGTGGTGACAAGGAAACCCCTGCGCGACATCAAGTGAGCCATCGTGATTGAGCCTTCCGGAATAGACGAAGCCGGGTGGCTTCATGTGTCGAGAACACCAGTGAGGCGCCTGATCGGCAAGCCACCCCTTGTCACCAATTCAGGTGGCAAGAGGTCGGAAGACCTGCATAACTTCTGCGTCTACCCTCCTTACCGTGACCACGTTCGTCATCCTCGAGGACCACGAGTTAGTGCGTGAGGGCATTCGCATGATGCTCGTGCGTGACTTTCCCGAGGCAGAAATTCTCTACTCGGGCCAAGATCTTCACGCGGCCGTCAACGCGGTCATCTCATGCACGTGTGATTGTGCAATCGTCGATCTCGACCTGGGCGATGGCACCTCGCCTGTTGAAGTGGTGTCGGCCTTCGTGCGGCGCGATGTCCCGGTGCTCGTCGTGAGTTCCCTCGGGTCCCCCGGGGTTATTCGTAGTGCGCTCACGGCTGGAGCGTCGGCCTACGTCACCAAGAACTCGCCCAATGACGAGCTGGCGTTCGTGATCGGGCATGTCTTGAAAGGCTACGCGTGGGTCACGAGCGATCTCGCTGACGTGATGTCACGTGACTCGGTGGGGATCCAGCTATCGGAGCAGGAGCAAGCGGCTCTCACGCTCTACGCCTCAGGTCTCACCCTGGAGTCTGTCGCCCGGCACATGAGCATCTCGCCCAATACCGCCAAGTCGTACCTCGACCGCATTCGGTCAAAGTACGAGAAATCGGGGATTCGTGCCCGCACCAAGGTTGAGCTCAGTAACGCGGCTCGCATGTCGGGCTTGCTCTAGCACTTCACCGCACACTCCCGCGAGTGAAACAGTGGCGAAGTGTCGCTCAGCGATTGCTTCTGTCGCCAGAAATGACGGCAGTCTGATCATGGCGGCGCCGCTGCCGGAGGGCGTCAAATTGGGCCATGTGTCCACGTGAAGTTCGAGGCGAACGCGTCGGGACGGAGCCACCGACGGGTGGCGGCGATGTCCGCCACCGGCGGTCGGAGAGCCGCCTGATCCGTGCATTGACGCTAACTGTGGCGGTCGCCGGGGTAACGGTATTGGCGGCGTGTGGCTCCGCTGGGCGCCAGGCGCAGAGCGCTGAGGCAGTCACCGGCGTTCCGTTTGCTGCATCCGAATCCGCGGACTTGGCTGGGGCGTCAGAACTACTCGATGACCCTGCGCTCCTCGACGGCGAGGAGGGGGATTCAGTCTCGAAGTTCAAGCCGGACCGCATCAAATGCGATAGGCGCCGACCTCACATTTGCGAGAACTGGGATGAGGATTCTCAGCGGACCCCCGAAGACGGCGAACCGTTTGCCGGCACGCAGCGCTGGCCCACCCAAGTGGCGTGCCCGCAATTCTCTGCGTCGTCGCGACGGATCGAAGTCGTCAATCTGACGTCTGTGCTGCTCGTCTTGAAAGCGGGGGACATCGACTGCTTCGATTGGTCCGGTAGCGCGAACCCTGCCCTCATGACCGGGTTCGCATTAAGCCCGGGCACCTCACGCGAATTCACTTTCCGCATCAACGTCAATGCGTTTCCGAAGTGGACGATGGGCCTCAACCATGGGGTGAAGGCACTTGGAGACTTCAGAGGTGAACTTGCGGGTTACACCACCTCCGTCATGCAAGTCGCTGGAGCGGGAATCCAGTACGAAGGAGTCTGCCGTCGAGTTCCGGTGGGAGCAGATCCCGCCCGCACGGCATCGACGACGCGTCCGAGTGTCGACATCGGGACGATGTGGCTCTGGTCGGACGGATCGAATCTGTTCGCTGTCAACTGCTGGAGTAACGGCAACGGCGTGCGGTCTGAGTCCGACGGTGGCGATTCGAGCGCTGCGCTCGGTGCTCGCGATTCGGGCAGGTCCTGACCCGTGAGCGACAACGCTTCTGTGAGCCGGCGCCTTGGACTGCTCCTTGGCGGTTCGGGGCTCATCATTGTGGCGGTCGGTCTCGCTATCGTGGCAACGCCGAAGCTCACGTCCTCAGAAGGAGAAGTCGAGCGACAGGCCAGCGGCACCGTGACCGACGCTCCATCGACGAGCGGCTCAGGGTGCACCCGAATAGCGCCTGACCCGGATGATCTCGGTATGGACGCAGGCGCTGCTGTTGGGCGATTGACACTCATTCCGTCCGCGGGTTCAATGTGGCACGGCATCGACCCCGCCGGCCAGCGGCTGCCCGCGCGACTCTTCGAGGACCTGAAAGCCCAACTCGAGGGGGTTGTGGAGATCGACCGTCACACGGACTCGTTCAAACTGCCGACCTTCGCCGGTGAATGGACGCGCTTTCCGGTCAACGCGACTACCGCGAACTGCCTCACATGGATGATGAATCCATACGGTGCGCTCGACACGGTAGGCGAGACCTTCGCTGGTGAAGTCGTCTTTCTGGCGGGTACAACGACAAGTCCCATCGCCAGGAACACGATCGCGGCGGGTGCTCGTGTCGTGGCGTTCGGCGCGTACGTCGGCGAGGGCGTGACAGCCCTCCAATTGCCGATGAATTGGAGGTACCGGGACGGCAACGGCACGTCGGAGGGCGAGCTACGCCTCCTTGACGTGTCGGCCAATGTGCCGAAGCAGTTCATCCCGGCCGATGGTCAGTCCGTCTCTGAGCATTCCGATTTGGGCAAGCGCTTGATTCAGGCGGGCGCGAAACCGAGTGGCGGCGGCGTACTCGTCCCCGATGTTCCAGCGCCGTCCGGCTACCGCTGGGTTATCGCGACCACCGGTTCGTAGTAAATCCTTAGAGGATCGTGACTCGAAGGATTAAGCGGACGTCGGCACTCGTCGCCGGCCTTCGCGCGACCTCATCCCGGATGACGACTTCTGGTTTCAGGACAGCATGATCGCGCTCGCATCCGACGGTAGTCTCACTCTCGCAATATCGTGACCTTCGGCATCGAGTCTGGCGGGAATGGCACCGAAGTGAACCGGGGCGAGATCCGAGGTGTGGGTGCCGAGAATCTGGTCTGCGTCATGCTGGGTATAGGTGTTCGTGGATGAGATGCTCCGTCCGATCACCACGGAGGACCCGGACCGAGCACCGATCGTGATTGCGGCGCCGGGGAGCACCGAATTTCAGGCGGCCGCGCATTTCCTGTTCCGATCGTGCAGCAGGAACTTCATGTTGTCCCGCTGCCTGTCGGGGTTCATCAGCAGATTCCGGGACTGCTGAGTCACTCGGGCGTTCTTCGGGTGGGAGGTCACGCCAAGCATCCGGATCCCTCGGGTCGCGTGCTCGACGACCGCTCGGACGTGGGCCGCTAGCAGCGCACGTTCAGTTCAGGTCATCCTCGGTCGGGCCGGAGTCGCATGCCGCATCAGGACCGTGAGCCGATGTCGCAGTTGCAGGGTCGCCGCTGGCTTCCATGACTGTTCGCGCGTCGATAAGCGAATCTGCCCGAACAGGCGCGTGGCGAACAGGGAGACGAGTCGCAGGCACACGAGGAAAGGCCATCTCGGACCCTCGGCAACCGGCACTCAGGCGGCGGTCCACGGCCCGAATGCGGCATTCGGCACCCACAAGCCTGCATGGGCGGCCTGGAAAGGGAATTGCGCTTCGCCCCACAACCCTCACCATCCCGCGACGATCCGTCAATGCCACGGTGACCCCCAAACTGGTGGCAGGGCGAAGGTAGCGCAGCTCGTGCCGTGCGCGCTCTACTGATGAAGGAATTTGCTCGTCCTCTACGCAGGGGTCCAATCGAAGCCGAAAGGATGCCAATGATTACTGCCCGAAAACGATGCCTGCATGTGTTTGCCAGCGCATTTTTCGCGGTGTGCGGTCTTGTTGCCATCGAACAAGCACCAGCGCATGCTGTGGCGCAGTCTGCAGCGCCAACACTGCAGCCGGCAGTGTGGCAAAAGGGGGTTCAGGCATGCCTGAGCAACCGGACGAGTGAGTCGATCAAGCTTTTATGGGGCAACGAAATGTATCCGGCGGACTACGTAATCCGTCTTTCGGAGAACGTCACCCGGGTTGGCAATGGAAAGGTGACCTTGAAGCCGGGGATGAAGATCTGCTCGACGGGTCGCACCAACCTGCCGGGAACAATGGATGTCACTGTCAGTGTCACGTACGAGAACGGGAGAGAGCAACAGTTCGGTTTCTACAACCCGTCCATGGGTCGTCCGGACTTCTACCCTGTCTATCAGGGCAGCAGCGTTGGCAAGCACACGACATTTTCAGTCGGCGATGTGCATGAGTACGAGTATCACTTCCACACCTTCACGGTGAGCCGTGAGGCGGACACGAAAGTGAAGGAGTTCCGCGTTGTCTTCGTCCAGTAGTGGTCGCGGCTTGCGAGTGCTAGCAGCAGGTATTGCTTTAGTGACCCTTTGCGGTGGGTTTGGCGCCTTCGCGGCTCCCTCCGCTCAAGCGGGCGGGCGCAAGGGGGTGGCAGTCTGCCTGCTCAATGACTCAACGGCCCGCGTGAAGGTCGACTGGATCTCCTCGGATACCCGTACCCGAGATGGTTGGATTCCGGCCGGTGATCGTGCATGCGCCGAGGGGACCTTCGCCTGGAGGGCGGACTTGGCAATGCGCGTGACGTGGGCCGATGGGCTCAGCGCGCGCCTGGACTTTAACAATCCGTTAATCGGCTACCCCACCGTGACCATGGATCCCGGAGCGCACAGCGCCGCCGCTGCCTGCAGCAGCTTTGATAGCAATGATGACGGGCTGGGGTTCACGGCAGACTGTTCGGAGGCCTACAGCGTGGGCACGAGCAACGAGTACTCCACTCGCTACGGGACCATAAGGGTCACTCGCAAGCAGGATGATGGTTGGAAGCAGTTCGTTGCTCGTGTGATCGAGTAGCGCCGTATCACGTGTGGAGTTCGTAGACGCACTCCATCCACGACACTCAATTCGCTTGCGGTGGCTGCCTTCAGAGTCAGAGAATGGCGCCCATGTCGAACGAGTACCGGCAAGAACTTGCCCGCAGCCTCACGCTTCGGGAGAACATCCTCATCACGCTTTCGACGGTAACTCCGGCGTCCAGCGTCTTCATCATCATCCCTTCGCTGATCGTGGGGCTCGCGGGCGGCAGTGTCGCGGCCATGGTGATCGCGGCCTTCCTCGCGATCTTCGTCGGGCTTTGCTACGCCGAGCTTTCGAGCCGGTGGCCGATAAGTGGGGGCGAGTACACATGGGCCGCCCGACTTCTTGGAAAGCCGATGGGCTTTGGGGTCCTCACGCTGTCGCTCATGGCTGGGATTCTCATCATCTCCGTCATTGGGTCCGGGGTGGGTACCTATCTCTCGGTCGTCTGGGATGGCTTCGACTCACCGTGGACGACGATCATCGTCATCGTCATCACCACGGTCGTGGCCTGCTTCACGATCAAGACGAATGCCTGGGTGACAGGAATCTTCCTCGGACTTGAGGTACTCGCCGTTCTCGTCCTCGTCGTGCTCGGTTTCTCGGACATTCAGCGCGGCCTCGACACATTCGTGACGCCGCAGACGCTTGGAGCGTCCGGCGGTCTTGAACCGGTGACGTGGGGTGTCTTGTTCTCGCTTGTCTCCGTTGCGCTCTTCGCTTACGGCGGATACGGCACAGCCGTCTTCTACTCCGAGGAGACGAAGAACGCCTCGAAGACGATGGCCCGTGCGGTCATGGTGTCCCTCCTTGTCACGGTCCTCGTTGAGCTGCTGCCGGTCATGGCCGTCATTCTCGGAGCAGACTCCCTCGAGTCGCTTATGGCGTCAGACACGCCAATGAACGATTTTCTGGTTCAGCGCGGGGGCGAAACCGTGAACATGCTTGTCAGCATCGGCATTGCCATTGCGGTGTTCAACGCGGTGATCGCGATCCAGATTCAGAATGCGCGATTGGTCTTCGCATCCGCCCGTGACCGTTCGTGGCCGGTTGGCGTCGACCGACTGCTCGGGTCGATCAACCCACGGACGAAATCGCCCATTGCGGCGACGGTCCTCGTCGGCGTCCTTGCAGCTGCTGCCGGATATCTTCTCCCGTTCGCATGGCTGATCGTGGCAACGAGCGCAACGGTCGTCGTGATCTACGTCGCGATCGCATTCGCGTCGCTTCGCGCCCGATCGGCCTCGGGCGGACGGCCTGACCACTACCGCATGCCGCTGTGGCCGCTGCCGCCGATCATTGTCATCGCGTTCATGGCCTATGTGCTGTACAAGATCCTCGCGACTGATCCGACTCCGCTGATCGTCGCGGTTGCCTCGATCCTCGTCGGCGTCATCTGGTACGCGATCTTCATCCGTCCCAAGCAAGGCGAGCGCTGGACGCTGCCCGAACCACAGGCCGACGAGAGCTGACGGACTCACCGCGAGATGAGAGGCTCCCCCGCGAGCGGAGCTGCTCGACGTGAACTGCTGCCGCAGTCATGCCCCACATGCTGAACGGCCCACATCCACAGGGTTGCCGATACGCCGTCGCCTCAGCGGCCGGCAGTGCCAGGCTCGTCTAACTTGCCGACTCCAACGCCGCTGAGCGCGCCGTCGTCGGCCTCATCAACAAGGTCGCCTATCAGAGCATCCGCCCGGTGAGGGCGATCGAGCAAACCATCGCCTCCGCCAGTCGGCAGAGCGCGAACGTCACGGTGGTGATGTCTCCTGCCGACCAGAGTGACTCGCCGTAGGCATCGTTCGCTGCGAAGGAATGCGGGAATGGATCGACGGCCAGCACATCGTCGAGCGGTGGGACGACTACGGTCGGTGGCCCGGACGAGAACTCCGGAGCGTCGACGGCCTTCGTTCTCCTCGCCGACAATCCGCGGCTACCCAACCGCGTCGCGATGCATGGCGAAGACCTGGTCAATTGGTGAGTGCCTCGGAATGCCCCGATTCATTGCCGCCCCTCAAATCTACGGCTGACCGGCTAACGAGTGATACGATGTTTCGTATCGGAGGGTGTCATGACCGCTGCATCGCTGTTGCGCTCGGCCCGGGGGTCGCATGGGCTCTCGCAGCGCGCCCTAGCCGATCGTGCTCGTGTGGCCCAACCCCGCATCGCCGACATTGAAGCGGGCCAGCACGACACCACCGTGCGCCGGCTCGAACACCTGCTCGCAACGCTGGGGCAGCGGATCGCGGTGCTGCCGACGCTGTCTCGCCCTGCCTGCGAGGCGGCCCTTGCGATCGCAACGGAACTCGCATCGAACAGTGACCGACATGCCTGGCGGGAGGTTATCCAACTTTCCGACGACCTTGCCGGTGCATCCCCGGCCGTGCGTGTCGCCCTAGCCGTGACGGAACCCGCACCCACAGGCGATCACCGTTACGACGCACTCGTTGCCGCCAT